>JBGSHH010000718.1:0-8915 GCA_041752355.1 Pirellulaceae bacterium
GATAGTCGGCCTCGGCCTTGAAGAAATCAGCCAGCGCGTCGATCAGCGTCAATTCCGCCTCGATCGTGGCGAGTTCGCGCAGGTTGACAATCAGAATGGTGCTGTCGCCAAGTTCGAACTTACGACGTTCGGCCGCTTCCATGCGCTCGGTCAGCGTGAGCGCTTCACGCGCTTTGAGGATGCGATCGTGCGCATTGACCAGCGCGGACATCGCGTCTTGCACTTCGATCGTGATCTTGTTGACGGCGAAAATGCGCTTGGCGGTGAGCTGCGCTAGTTTTCCTTCCGCAGCGCGAATCTTGCCCGACGCTTCGCGCCGTTGCAGCGGCACATCCATGATGAGTCCCGCTTCCATTTGAAACGGCGACTAGTCTCCCTTGGATGAGGCTCGCGCGCCGACATCTTGCGCGCTAAACGCGGTCGCGCTGAGCGAAGGGAGAAGCTGATTCTGCGACTGCGCAAGTTCCACCAGCATTTGTTCGCGTTGTAGTTGCAAGTCGCGCAGTTCCGGCCGCGCCGCCAGCGCGCGATCGATATCCAACTGCAATTGTTCACTCGCAGGCAACGTCAGTTCCGGAAACTTCGGCGGCGCGAGCGTCGCAGCGGGAATGCGCGGCACACCCTCCTCCGAGCGCAGAAATAGCGACAGCTTGATCGCGGCGGCTTGCAACTTGCGCTGCGCTTCAATCACTTTGGCTTGCCGCGACGCGATCAGGCGTTCGTTATCGGTGAGTTCGATCGCTGGGAGATCTTTGAGTTCGACACGCCGCTGGATGGCTCGATTGCGCATGACGGCGACCTCGAGCATGCGCTGTTGCACGCGATACGCTTGACTGGCGGCAACCCATGTCCAATAGGCCTGCGACGCACTTTGTACGGTAAACAGTATCGCCGCTTGCACACCGGGTTCCGCGGCTTCGCGCGCGATTTGGGCTTGCGCTAATGCTGCGCGGCGTTTGTCGATGGCTCGATCGCGCAAGAGTGGAAACGCGACACCGACTTTGAATTCGCCCCCTTCGTTGGTCTCGCGATTGCCATACCAGGGTTCGAAGTTGCCGTCGCCGATCTTATAACCACCATAGACATAACCGCCCCGATAGACAGGCTGCGTGAGGAGCACGCCGGTGCGGTTCGTTTGATAGTAGCCCAGCGGCGCGTTGATCGCGAACATGTTGACGTCGAGATCGAAACCGCCTTCGGCCGACAACACCTTGCCAGCGGCGATGTCACGTTCACGCTGGGCGATTTCCAAGAGCGGAAACGTGGCGAGCGCCGAGTCGGTCACTTCTGCCAGTTCCAGCACCGTGGCAGGCTCCGCCGGCGTGGCATCACCAGGCAGAATCGGCTCCGGAGGCTCTGCCGACGAATCAAGATCTTGATAGGCAACCTGCGCGATTTCCACTTTGGCAGCCAGGGGCGCGGCGCTTTCCGCTGGAATCTTCGCCGGCGACACCTGCGCGATAGGCTCGGTCGTTTGCGTGGTTACGCAACCGGACACTAGCGCGAGCGCAACCAACGTGATCCACCATCCATGGTGCTGAGACATATTGTTTTATTTCGGCAGTTTTGGTTTCTTGATTTTTTCGTCGCTGGTTTCACCATCGTTAAATGCTGGCGGGAAGCCATTGAGTTGTCGCCACACTTCGTAACCCAACGTCACTTCGTTCAACAGCACCCAACCATTGGCGCGCACTCCCTGACGCAACCATTCTTCGCCAGGCCAAGGGCGATCGTTCGGATCGGGTCGCACCAAGACGCGGAACTTTCCTTTGCCATCGTCAGTGGGATCGATCGAAGCCACACGGCCACCATAGGTGCCATAAGCCCACGACGGCCAACCGGAAAACTGAATCGCAGGCCAGCCTTCAAACTGCAAGCGAACTTCGCGTCCGACATGCATCAGTGGCAGATCATTGCCGGCGATCCACAATTCAATCGCGCGATCGACCTGCTCCGGCACCAAGACAACCAACGGATCGCCCGGTTTCACTTGCTCGCCGCCGCCGCCATTGACGATGCGCAAGATGGTGCCAGCACGCGGGGCACGAATCTCTTGCACTTGCCGCGCCAGTTTGACATCCAAATCGAGTAGGTCTTTTTCTGTGTTGGCGACTTCGCCGAGCGCTTCCTGTTTCGCTGCGCGGGCGTAATCGATTTTAGTTTGTGCGTCGTTGCGCTTCTGTTCGAGTTCCGCTTGTTTGGCGGCCAATTCACCTTGCGCGGCCAAGACATAACTGTTGGCCTGCTCAAGTTTGGCAAGCGCTTCTTTGAACTTGCGTTCCTCGATTTCGAGCGTCAGTCCCGACGCTAACCCTTCTTCGGCAAGTTGCCGTTGACGTTGGTAGTTGAGCTTGGCTTGCGACTCGCCTGCGCGTGCGGCGATGAGTCCTTGTCGCTCGGCCGCGAGTTTTTGCTCCCCGACTTGCACGAACTGCGTCGCCGCTTCTAGTGCGCTGCGCTGCACTTCTGTGAAGGCTGCGACCTGGGCTTGATAGAGGACGACTTTTTCGCGGGCTGTTTCCAACTTGCGCTCTGTCGCACTGCGCTGGTCTTCCACGCGGCTCATGAAAAGCGGGTCGTTATCGACAACCTCAAGCAGGAA
This sequence comes from Pirellulaceae bacterium, assembly GCA_041752355.1. Lineage (GTDB taxonomy): Bacteria > Planctomycetota > Planctomycetia > Pirellulales > Pirellulaceae > JAEZGD01. The sequence continues at coordinate 2,603 of JBGSHH010000718.1, forward strand.
TTGATCCTTTTCAACCCGCACACCTTCCATGATCCCCGCGCCGATGCGCGACACGCGACCATAGACCATCGCTTCGATCGTTTGCTGCCGCTCCGCCGGAGCATAAGCCACGACACGCCCTTTGCCGACCGAAGATTGTTGCCAGGGAACGAAGATTAATCCCAAGATGCTCGCGACAAGCAAGATCACCAGCACGCGCGCAACGAAGCCGATCGTGCGCGGCGAACGCACCATGCGGAGGGCCGACATGTTGGTCGGTGTGGCGAGCATTTTGGCATGAACGAGCATGAGCGACCAGGTGTTCCTAATGTGTGGGCGAAAGTGCTTCGTGGTCGGTGCCGTGCTCCGCGAGTTGGGGCGACGAAAGCTCAACCACACGATCGCAAGCTTGCATCACCGTCTCGCGGCCGGTCGCCACAATCACGGTGCAACGAGGCGAGTTGGGCGGAAAGATCGCCGGCAATACTTCTTGCAGTAAGGCGTCGGGTAGTTCATCTAACAAGCCATCGATCAATAACAAGCGGGGCTGACTCACCAGCGCGCGGGCGAGCATTAAGCGCACCTGTTGCGAACGAGACAGTGGGGCACCCGAGGACTGCAAGTGGGTCATCAAGCCTTCAGGCAGGCGTTGAACTTCCGTCCATAAGCCGACGGCACTCAGCGCTTCGCGACATTCACGACTGCCGATGCCTGCGCGATGCAAATGGATGTTCTCGACCAATGTGCCTTCGAAGATTTCGATGCCGCGCGCGAGCGTCACCACTTCGCGCACCGCGGCAGGGCGCAGGCTGCGTATATCGATGGCGTCGAGCTCGATGAAGCCGTGGCTCGTCTCACGCAGCGCGAAAAGCAAATCGAGCAGCGTGCTCTTGCCGGATCCGGGTTCCCCCAGCACTGCCAAACGCTCGCCGGCGCGGGCATGAAACGTTGTGTCCGTGAGTGCCGGATGGCCGTGGTGATATTCATAGCTCACATGGCGAATATTAACCGCCAGCGGTTCGTTGGAAGCTCCCAACCCTTCGCCGGCGGTTCTCTCCAGCGGCAGATCGAAGAGGTGTCCCAGTTTATCCACCGCCGCCATAAGATCGTAAAAGCTCTCGAGATGCTTGATCGCTTTGGCGAACGAGCCGACGATCACCGCGACAATGAGTTCCGCCGCCACGAGCTGACCGAGCGTCAATTGTCCTTGAATTACCAGCCAACCGCCCGAACCGAGCAACACTGTGCCAGCAACCGCTTGCATGGTCAGAGCGAAGATGTGTTGTCTCAGCACCACGCCAAAGTGCGAGCGCCGCGCGACGACATATTGCGTGGCCAGCCGGTCGGCGTGTTCGACGGCGTGATCCGCGCCGGCTTGGAGTTTGAAAGTGATCGGGTTGCGCGCCAATTCCTCGAGCCACGCGGCGACGCCATATTTAATTTTCGATTCCTCGATGCTGGTCCGCACCGCGCCACGACCCAAGCCAAACACCGTCAGCAGCACCCCCAGCAACAGGAAAACGTCAAAACCAAGCAACAACGGATGATAAAACGCCAATACGATCATGCCGACCATCGTGGAAATCACAATCGTCGCTCCATCCAGCAGCAACGTCGCCACCACCTTCTGCACCGTCAGCACATCAAAAAAGCGATTCACCAATTCCGGACCGGCATGATGATCGAAGGCGTTCCCCTGAGTGCTTGGCAGGCGGTGAGCGAGATCGGCAACTACCCGCACGAACATCCGCCGCTGAATCACTTCCGCCGTGTACGTTTGTAGTCCGCGAATCGCTGCCGCCAGCGCCAGGAACACGAACAGCACCAACGACAAAACTACCAGCGGCGTGAGCAACCGACCAAACGCCACCGTGTTGACCAGAGCTTCCAGCGAAATCGGGGTTGCCAGCGCTAGCACGCCCACGACAATCGAGAAGATAAAGATCACGACGATGTCGTGCGTTTCCGGCAACAACAGTCGCCACAAGCGCCAAGCCGGCTTAAGCGATTTCCCCTCCTCGCTCGCCGCCTGCTCATACGGCAACGCCTTCATAGAGGCGAGTAATGTCAACGCGCCGCCGCTGGCGGTGACTCCCTGATCGGTGAGCCATTGATCACGCCGCACCCAACGGCGTTGCAGTTTTTCACCTAACTCTTGCACGTCGAGCTTTCGCCCCGACGCGCGTATCACCCACTGCCAACGGGCACCAGAATCGTTGTCGTTGGCCTGAATCAATAGTGCCGGCAATTGGCCCGATAACAGGCTGTTGGCTTGTGTGGCGGAAAGTTCAACTCGATCGATACGTAAGCCAAGTCGATTGGCGGCGGCGATCAATTGTCGTTCCAGGCGATGCGTTTCCGCCAGATTTCCTTCATCCCAATGCGCATCCAACCAGGCCCGCCGCGCCGCCACGCGATCGAACACTTCACCCACCTGCGCGCATAGCAATTCGAGCGCGACCAGAGCGCTGGCAAGCTCCGCACTGAGGCGGTCGGCGTCGGAAGGGGAAAGGTTGGCTCTCATGCAGTCTTGCTAGCTAATTTGGGTGATGGGAACGCATATTCGTCCCAATCGTTAAACTCGACATTCCTACGATCGAACATGACTTGTTATACGCGTTCTTGTTTGAAGTGGTGCAGCTAGCAGTTACGTAAAGCCTTTGTGGGCCTTGGTTGCCGCGCTGCTAGCAACGCGCTATTTCAGGTTGGGATGGGTATGAGCAGCAAGAAATACGTGGCCGCCGCAATCGCCAGTAAAGGTACAACGACCAGCAAGCTAACTGCGACGATACGAGCCGTGACCTGTAACACCGGCCAAGCATTCGAACTGGCAAATCGCAGGGCTCCCACCACTCCGAGTCGTTGGTTAGCTGTTCGAGCGGCGAGGATTCCCAGCAGCGCTGCCTGCTCCAAGGCAATGATGGCGAGCCAAAGTGCGGCGACGATGATGAGACAGAGCCAGCCGACAGGACGCAGGAAGAAATACAAAATGTCGACATCGGACAACGCTGCCGGAGATCGGTTTCAGTTGTTTGTGCATTGTATACCTCAGACGTTCAATAATGGCACATTTTCAAACGTCTGGAATTTTGGCGTCAGCAGGATCTCCAGCGCCGCTTTGTGTTTGGTGGGTAAGTCGTTTAGGCACTGGTCGATGCGGGCATAAAAGTCGGCGTAGTTCGTTTGGTGCCGACTGTTCAAGGCATCTTTCTTCACGAACTTCCACAGGCGTTCGATCAGATTCAGGTTGGGTGAGTACGACGGCAAGAACAACAGCTCTATTCCCAGCTCTTGCGCGAACTGTTGCACCCGTTGACAATGTTGATAGCGGGCATTGTCCATGACCAGCGTGATGGGCGTCTGGAGCCCCGCTGCGGCAATTTTCCGCAGCAACTCCGAGACCGTCTCGGCCGTGATGTAGGTGTGGTTCGTCACCCGAATCAATTCCTGGTTGACGGCGTTCAACGCTCCCAACACGTTGTACCATTGCCTTCCTGAGGCGCCACGCACAAACAGTCGCGCCTGGCACCACAGCCAACCCAAAAAGGCGGCCACCACGAAATGAGCCGCATCCACAAAGAACACTGCTCGGGTCCCGGCCCGCGCCTCCGCCAAGCGCGGTTCAAGCTCCTGATTTTAAAAAAGACGCATGTTTCTGGGCGTGTTCCTCCACGGTCAGCTTCGGCGGCACCGGCACGGCGGCCACCTTTCGCCACGACAACTTCAAGTTATACCGCAAGAATTTCCGCACCCGCGTTACCTGGCGACGCACCCCGGTCAATTGCTCGATCCGTTGGCAGGCTTCCGCCACCGTGTGTGGCGGCCGAGCGTTAAACTCGGCTTCCAGCGATTCCTGATGAGGCGTCAAAGCACTGGCTTGGCCGTGCCAGTGAAACGTCCGCAAGCCCTCCAGTTCTGCTTCCTCAAACACATCCAACACGCGCTGCACCGTACGCCGCGAGGTGCCCGCCAACGTCGCGATCCGCTCATGCGTTTCGCCCTGGCTCTTGAGCCAGACGATCTCCATCCGTTGCTGCACGCGCGGATCGGGGTGCTGGTAACGCTCCTTCGCCAAAGCCTGTTGAACTTCCGCTGTGAAGACGAATCGACGTATCCGTGCAGTCCCTCGGTAAGAACACCCAGAGCGAGTTCGCCCAACGACCCTCGTCGGCCGCGCTGGATTAGCTCCTATCTTGCCGATGATTCCCCATCAGGGGCAAGAGCAGTTTGTGCCATTGCACCACGCGCGAAGTATAAGCATCCTGAGCAATTATCCCACGATTGGTTGCGCGAGCATTTGATTCGCGAGTATGTGCCGACCGTGCATAGCTTCTACTGGCCGCATAATGCGATTGCCAAGGCGCAGGTGGCGTTGTTGCGAGCAGGTTTAGCGGACCAAACCATTACCAAGCTGGCATTCATTTCGCAAAGCACGATTCCGATTGTGTCGCCCGACGAAGCCTATGACAAGCTCACAAGCGACGATCGCAGTTGGCTCGATCGGGAAGGCTTCTGTGAAGAACGTTACCTCGGTCTTAAGCCCGGCGTGATCGCCCGTGAGCACTATCAGAAAAGTTCGAATTGGCTGATCTTGAATCGTCGTCATGCCTGGCAGTGCGTCACGGCCGAAGCGCAATACATGGATGCGTTTGTGAATTCCTGAGCGGCTGATGAGCATTACTTCCACTCGATGCTATCAATTCAGGGTATCGACTATGATCGCGAGACGTGGCCCCGCTGTGGGACGTATGTCGATTGGCAGCGCGGGAGTCCGTATGTGTTTGAGAGTCTGACGGCGGAGGAGTTAGAGGAGATGCGGCGGGGTGGGTCGGAATCGAGTGCCATGCGGCGGATAGTATCGTGGCTTTGTCATGACGGATTCTATGGGCCTTCAAATCATGATCGTGTTCAACTTGCGAAGTGCTTCACCTGCAACTTTCGCTCGCAGAACCAGCGAACGCGGAAGGAACTGTTCCCGACGCTCAGCTGCATCCAGCACATCGGCTACGAGCTCGGCGAGAACAGTCGCGCAGTGGGGTGGTATCGCGCGAATCACTGGACGCCGTGGGTGGCGACGATTAATGCAGTAATGCCGTTTTGCTTCGTAAAAAAGGGTCACTGAACGGAAGTCGACGTGGAATCGCCTAACTTGCCAAACAGTTTCGTGCGAGCCAACTCGGCAAGGGCGACAATGACTGGTTGCCTTAATTTGCGTTCCACTGAAATGAGGTAGAACCTTTCTCGTATGGCATCAACGCGACCGAGAACTTTGACGCGATATTGCCGACAGACTTCCGCTTCAATCGCAGTGGGCACGATGAAAACCCCCGCACCTTCTTGAGCGAACGCCTTGAGGAGTGCGGTATCCGCAAACTCACCCCGAAGGTTTAGGCGGATGCCGGAAACTTCCAGCCAGTGTTCCAGTGCCCGCCGCAGGGAACTATTTTGCAACGGCAGCAGGAATGGAGCACCATTCAATGAGTACGGAAACTTGCGTTTGTAAATCGCCGCGAGCTTGGGTGCCGCACAAAAAGAGACCCCGCACTCACCCAACAGATGATTGAAGGCTCGCACCTTGACCGTAGGGGAAGCGGGCGTATCCAGCAGGATCGCGTCCAGTTCGTGCAGTGCGAGCCGTGCAAGGAGTTGTTCCGGCGATCCCTCGTGGCAGACAATCTGAATCGGCTGTGGCTGAGTCATTGCGGGAGCTAGAATCTTGGAACTAATCAGCTTCGGGATCGCATCGTGAATTCCGATGTGCAAGCGAACCGCTCGCCCTACCGGTCCACCCTGCATCGTCGTTTGAAGCTCCTGGCCCAGCGTAAATATCTCATCAGCATACCGATAGGCTTCGCGACCCGCCTCGGTGAGAACGAGGTTGCGACCGGCCTTGTCGAAGAGCTTCGCTCCGAAGGCTCGTTCCAATTCTCGGATTTGACCGCTGATCGTCGGTTGGGACAGCAGCAGTCTCTCGCACGCCTTCACAATGCTCCCCTCGCGGGCAACGGTCCAAAAATACAACAGGTGATGGTAATTGAGCCAGGACATGCGATGATTATAAATCGGAATTTCCGATGGTTCAAACGGATATGTCGAATTTTCATCGACGCCCTGAGGGCGTACGGTCGTGATTGTCAGGTTCGGATCAACTTTTTGGCCGAGTAAGGCGAGTTTGCCATGCTGAATACCTACGAACGAGGATAAAGAGCAACATTCGATGCCGCTGCGCGAACGATTGAACCTGACAAAGCCGGACGATTGGCACCTGCACGTCCGTGATGGAGAACAGTTGCGGATGTTCGTGCCTGATAGCGCGCAGCGTTTCGCCCGGGCG
>JBGSHH010000719.1:0-4383 GCA_041752355.1 Pirellulaceae bacterium
CCCAGTTCGCTGTTGGTGCAAACCCCGTTTCCGCCGGACGATCGCAGCGTCGGCTACGAGCGCGGCTCCTCCGTTTCCAAAGCCTGGGATCAGGCGACGACCGATGCGGCTTTGGAAGTTGCCGGCGCGGTAGCCATGCAAATCAACGAACTGGCCCGCACGCGGACTAGCGATAGAGAATATGAACAACGCGTGCGCGAGTTCACGCGGCGTTTTGCTGAACGCGCGTTTCGGCGTCCACTGACCGACGACGAGAATCAACTCTATCTTGATCGTCAGTTTCAAGATGCCGCTAGTCCCGATGTGGCGCTCAAACGCGTCGTGTTGCTGGTGCTAAAATCGCCTCGATTCCTCTATCCCACCGCTGATTTCGGCGCGCAGCGCAACTACGATGCCGCCGCGCTACTCGCTTTGGGACTCTGGGATTCGATCCCCGATCAAGCGTTGCTCGATGCCGCTAGTCGGGACGAATTGAAGACGCGCGAACAACTTAGCAAGCAGGCGGAGCGGATGTCGCGCGATGTCCGCACGCAAAGCAAGCTGCGCGATTTCCTCGTGCAATGGCTGCGAGTCGATCAGGTGACCGACTTGGGCAAAGACCCAGAGAAGTTTGCCGATTTTAATCCATCGCTGGCGGCCGATTTGCGCACGTCGCTCGATTTGTCGATCGATGAGTTGGTAAGCAGCGACGCCGCCGACTATCGCCAGTTGCTCTTGGCCGATTCGCTCTACCTCAATGGTCGCCTGGCGAAGTATTACGGCGCCGATTTGCCTGCGGATGCCACCTTCCAAAAGATCGCGTGGGAGCCCGAACATCGATCCGGTCTGCTGACGCATCCCTACATGCTGGCCGGCTTCGCGTACACCGCCACCAGTTCGCCGATCCATCGCGGCGTGTTCATTTCGCGCAGCATCCTGGGCCGCGCCCTGCGGCCACCTCCGGAAGCCGTGACACCGTTGGCTCCTGACTTACACGCCGATCTGACGACACGCGAACGGGTCGCCTTGCAAACCAAGTCGGAAACCTGCATGGCCTGCCACGCGATGATCAATCCACTGGGATTTACGCTGGAAAACTTTGACGCCGTCGGTCGATATCGAAAAGAGGAACACGGCAAGCCTGTCGATGCCGCCGGACTGTACGCCACGCGGGCGGGTGAATTGGTCAAGTTTAACGGCGTGCGGGAGTTGGCGACGTTTCTGGCCAACAGCGAAGAAGCGCATAGCGCGATCTGCCAGCAACTTTTCCAATACACCATCAAGCAGCCTCCCCAAGCTTACGGCCCGCAAACCTTGCCCGCCTTGCGTGAGTCGCTGGCGAAAAACAATTTCAATTTGCGCCAACTTATGGTAGATATCGTGGTGGAAGCCGCCGAACACTAGAGCGTATCGAAGGAACCGAGATCATGTCCCATCGAACGAGCCGACGAACATTCATCCGCGATTTGGGTTTAGGCGCGGCGAGCTTGCCATTCATCCTGAATCTGCCAAGTTTGGGCTTTGCCAATCAAGCGCGACGCAAGCAACGCTTGGTGATCATGTTCAGCCCCAATGGCGTCGTGCCGGACACCTTCTGGCCGACTGAGACCGGCGATGCGTTCACGTTCAAGGAGTCGCTCACGCCGCTGGAAGCATTTAAAGACAAGACCCTCATCTTGCACGGACTGAGCGACAAAGTGCGCGGCGATGGCGATAGCCACATGCGCGGCATGGGCTGCTTGCTCACTGGCATCGAGCTCTACCCTGGCAACATCCAAGGTGGTTCCGACACGCCGGCCGGTTGGTCGAAAGGGATTTCCATCGATCAAGAACTCAAAGCCTTTTTGCAGCAGCAGAACGAAACGCGCACACGCTTTGGTTCGCTCGAGTTTGGGGTGATGGTTCCGGAGCGGGCCGACACCTGGACGCGCATGGTCTATGCCGGGGCGAACAAACCGATCGCGCCGATCGACGATCCCTATCAGATGTTCAACAAGCTCTATGGCCGCGCCAAGGATCAAGAGCAACTCAAGAGCGTGCTAGACGAGTTACAAGAAGACTTGCGCAAAGTTAGCGCCAAGGTGAGCAGCGAAGATCGCCGCCTGCTCGATGAACACGCCAGCTTCGTCCGCGAGATGGAACAAGAGTTGCGCGGCGATGATGGCCGCGCCGCCGATCATGCCGTGCCCGAACTCGAGCCCGGCGTGAAGGAAGATACCGACAACATGCCGAAGCTCAGCAAGATGCAAATCGACCTGATGGTCAACAGCTTCGCCGCCGATTTCTCCCGCATCGCCACGCTGCAATACACGAATTCCGTAGGCGGCGCGAAGATGCGCTGGCTCGGCGTCGACGAAGGCCATCACGAGCTTTCGCACGAGCCTGACAGCAATGAGAAGGCGCAAGAAAAGCTCACCAAGATCAACAAGTGGTACTGCGAACAACTCGCCTATCTCACCCAACGCCTGGCCGAGACGCCGGAGCCAGGTGGTGGCGGCAGCTTGCTCGACAACACGACCATCATTTGGACAAATGAACTCGGCAAAGGCAATTCGCACACGCTCGACAACGTCCCCTTTGTGGTGGTCGGTGGCGGATTGGATTTCAAGCTCGGTCGTTCGCTCAAATTCTCCAAGACACCGCACAATCGCTTCCTGCTCTCAATCGCCCATGGCATGGGACATCGCATCGACAAGTTCGGCAATCCCAACTTCTGCGGCGACGGCCCGCTATCGGAATTGGTGTAGTCTCCACCGTAGGATGGATTTCCTCATCCGGCCCCGTTACGTTGGTCGGTTTATGATGACCAACCTACGAAAAAGGCCTACGCCACATCGGAGCGGCCACGCATGCGAACATTGTTTATCGTCGCGAGCATCTTCTCTATGTTCGCCTCCTTCGCGCAGGCCGACGAGGTCCGCCTCAACGGCCACACCTTCACTTTGCCGACAGGTTTCACGCTGGAACTCGCGGCTGGGTCCTCGCTCGTCGAACGACCGATCACGGCCGATTTCGACGAACAAGGACGACTGTACGTCACCGAGTCGTCGGGTTCCAACGACAACGTCAACAAGCAACTGCAAGATCGACCTCATCGCATTTTGCGACTGGAAGATACCGATGGCGATGGACGTTTCGATCGCCGTTCGGTTTACGCTGATAAGCTGATGCTGCCGGAAGGGACGCTTTGGTACGAAGGCTCGCTCTATGTCGCCGCACCGCCGAGCATCTGGAAGTTCACTGACACCAACGACGATGGCGTCGCCGATGAGCGCAGCGAATGGTTTCAAGGCAAGACGTTAACCGGTTGCGCGAATGATCTGCACGGGCCCTATCTCGGCCCGGATGGCTGGATTTATTGGTGCAAAGGCGCGTTCGCCGAACAGCGCTACGAACGCCCTGGCCAACCGCCGCTGGTGACGCGCGCGTCGCACCTGTTTCGCGCGCGGCCGGATGGAAGCCGTTTGGAACATGTCATGACTGGTGGCATGGATAACCCTGTCGATATCGCCTTCACACCGACTGGCGATCGCATCTTCACCACCACGTTCCTGCAACACCCCGGCGGTGGCAATCGAGATGGCTTGATTCACGCTATTTATGGCGGTGTCTATGGCAAGATTCACGACGTCATCAATGACCATCCTCAAACAGGCGACGTGATGCCGGTGCTCGTGCATCTGGGTGCCGCCGCGCCGTGCGGTTTAACGAGTTACCAATCGCGCGCTTTCGGCGATGATTATCAACACAATCTGTTCGCCGCGCAATTCAACATGCACAAGGTGTCGCGGCATGTGCTAACTCCCACTGGCGCGACGTACGACGCCCACACGGAAGATTTCCTGGCTGCCGAAAGTCTCGATTTTCACCCCACCGATGTGTTCGAAGACGCCGACGGAAGTTTGCTGGTGATCGATACCGGCGGCTGGTACAAGCTCTGTTGTCCCACTTCGCAACTCGCCAAGCCCGAAGTGCACGGCGCGATCTATCGCGTGCGCAAAACGGCAGCCCCAGCGATAAACGACCCACGTGGATTGAAAATCGCCTGGGACAAACAGACGAGCCAAGAGCTCGTGGCCCTGCTGGCCGATGAACGTGCCGCCGTGCGCGAGCGCGCGACGCAACAACTTGCAGCGCAAGGGGAGCAGGCGGTGGGCAACTTGCAAACCGCATTGAGCAAAGCGAATTCCAGCGCATTGCGACAACGGATACTCTGGGCGCTACATCGCATCGATGCACCGACAGCGCGCGCTGTGACCCGCGCTGCGCTGCTCGACAAAGATTCGACCGTCGTACAAGTCGCCTTGCATGGCGCGAGCCTCTGGCGCGATCGCGAAGCGTTGCCCAATTTAGTGACGTTACTTAGTCGCAATAACGCTCCTCCGATTCATCGCGTCGCGGCCG
>JBGSHH010000720.1:0-6316 GCA_041752355.1 Pirellulaceae bacterium
GCTTCGATCCAGGCGTTGACGGCATCGACCTGCTCTTGCTGGGGCCGCGGTTTCTCCTGCGGCGGCATTTCTTTAGCGCGCAACTGCTGCAGCACCACCGCCCAGCGTGCGGCGCTGGTGGTCGATTTCATGTCGGTCTCAAGCGTGGCCAGATGCAGTTCTTTCTCGGCTAGCTGATCGCCATGACACGCGCTGCAATGCGCCTTCAGAAACGGCGCGACCGTCTGCTGATAGCCTGCCAGGCTCGCGTCTCGCTGCGTCGCGGCATCTTCAGCGCCACAGAGCGCCCGGCTACTGGCCAAAGCCATGACCAGCATCATGAACATCCCCCGCCTCATCATCGAACCTCCGCGTCGCTGGCTTCGAAACTGCATTGCCAAAGCTTGACGGACCCATCGGCAGTCGCCAGCACTTGCTTTTCTTCCGACCAGGCGATCCCTTGTGGCGAATGTCCCGCTTCGATCACCAGTAACTGCCGGCCATCGGCGACACGCCACATCCGCGCCGTGCGATCGTTCAATCCAGCCAGCACTCGGCGGCCATCGCTGGAGAAGCGCAGACAGCGCACGATATTGGCGCCGGGTGGCCATAGCGACTTCTGCTCGCCATTGGCCAGATCGATCAATAGCAGCCCATCGCGCTGGGTGGCGACCACCAGTCGTTGCCCGTCGGCGGATAGATCGATATGAGTCGGGGTATGCTGCAGCTTGCGGGTGAATAGGACCTCGCCGCCAGGCACCGCATACACATCGACTTTTCCGTCCCAGAACCCCGCCGCCAAGCGTTTGCCTTGGGGCGTGAGCGCCAAGCACCACGCCTTGCCGGACGGAGGCAAATGTAATTGCTCGTCGAGTTGGCGACCCGCGGCATCGATGTGATAGACGCTTGTTCCCTCTTCCGACGATGCCACCGCGGTTAAGCCGTCCGGCGACAGCGCTCGGCTGCGTGTGTGCGTACCTTTCAGAGTGAGCTTGATCGCTTCCTCTTCACCAGGCGTCCACGCGAGCACATACCCATGACGATTGACCTGAACTACCGTCCCTGGGCTGGTCAACGCCAGGCCATCGCTCCCTCCGGCATCGGGCTTATAGTGCTCGGCAAGCGCATAGTCTTCCAGCCGCCAAAGATGCAAACCGCTTTGCCCGTTGCTTGTCACCATGCGGCCAGCGTCTGCGAACTCAACCTTATGGCCCCCGTTGGGCAGCGTGTGCAGCAACTCCGAACGCCCGGCAGACAAGGGCCAGACCTCGACGGGCGATTGTTCATCGGCAGCGATGGCGACACTTCCCGCCGCGATCTCCAGGGTCTCGCCGCTGCCAGGACGCTCCATCCGCACTTTGCCTTCGTCAAGTTCCAGTCGCGAGGCATCTGCCTCGTGATAAAGGCGAAATCTCGTACCTAGTACGACATAGCGCGAATGTTTGGTGGCGAAGATCAAGGGATGATCGGCCGACTGCTGCGCGGCATCAACCTCCATAGAGCCAGCCAGTAATTCCAATCGAACCTCTTGATCGGCTGGGGATTGCACTGCCGCGCCGCTATGCCAATGAATTTGCGTTCCATCGGGATACGCGATTACCGCGCGTGCCGCCTCGCTGCCGATGCGCAGCGAATCGCCGGGACGCAGCGCATCCCCCACGGCGGCGATGCGTGTGCTATGCGGATTGACGAGAGTCGCCTCTCCGTCGAGCGAGCGAATCGTGGCCACAGTATTAGCGAACGACTCCCCCTCGGGACGCCACAAGACAGCAATGACTACGACGGTCGCGAGCACTGTCGTCGCTAGTGCGATTTGGCGAAGCCACGTGCGGCGCGGACGGGGGAAGAACTCGCTAGCCACCGCCTGGCGAAAGGCGGCAAGCTGCTCGCTCGTGCCAATGTTCAGAGATTCTTCTTGCGAAGCCAAAAATTGCCGCCGCAATTCGCAGTGCAAGTTTACGTATTCGATGTAAAAATCGCGGGCCGCTGCGCTGTTGCCCAAGTAAGCTTCCAGCTGCGCCACCTGATCGTCGGTCGCCTGACCGTTGACGACGCTGGCGATCAACTCGCGCAGATCTGAGGAGATGCGGCCACTCATGCACCATCCTCCAGTCCTAACCGCAACTGTACGCATTTCATCAGGTTTGCGCGGAGGCGGTTCAAGTGCTTATAGACTGCATTGGAGGTGCGTCCTAGCGACTCAGCGAAGGTGCGAATAGACGCGCCTTCGGCATAGCAACCGGCTAGCAAGAGACGGTCCTCCTCAGCCAGTTGCTCCATGCAGTACGCCAGCGCTCGGCGTTGCAGTTCCAACTGCTCAGCGCGCTCGGATGCGCGATCGGCAAGCAATTCCAAGAGTTCCACTTGAAAGCGATGGCGATCGCGCCGGACCTTCGTCAGATGATTGAGCGCCGCATACTTCGCCACCTGAAAGGCCCAATTGCGAAAGCTCGTCCCCGGCGTGAATTGGTCAAACTTTCGCCACATCGTCAAACTCGCCTGCTGCACGACTTCCTCGGCATCAGCCGCATCCGGAAGAAGCGTCAAGACAAAGGAATGGATGGCCGCTTCATGCCTTACGAACAACGCCACGAACTGCTCATGCTGATTCGTTTTTTGGTCGTCATCCATAGGTAACTGTTTCCACGGCTATCAACTTAATGTGCGCTGGCAACGAAATTGGCCTCGCAAAACACGAATGTTGACGGAAATGCGTGCCACCATCATAAACCGGGGGGAATAGAGCGGGCGGATAGGCAAAACGGCGACATTTCAATATGCTGCGGCGAAAATCCTAGAACTCGCCCAGCCAATCACTGTAATACCACTCCCGTTGTCAACGAATCCGAAGCTTTTTTCGAGTCGCTATAGTCTTCGGAGTTTCGAACGCAAGCCGATCGATCATTGCCGGCAAGACCTCGGCCGGTCGTTGGACGTTTCGACCATCGCCTAATAACTCAGCTCAGCGCCGGCATAGAAGCTGATCCCGGGCTGGAACATCTGGTTGCCATTGGGAGCGCGAAAATCGAGATGCTCGCGATAGTTGCGATTGGTGAAGTTCTCCACGCCGGCCACCAGCAGCAACTGCTCGGTGTAATAGTAGTAGCTGCGCAAGTCGCAGGTGATGAAGCCCGGAGTGGTGGATTCCAATAAGCTGGTCGCTACCTGGTTCTGCGCCGCTACCAATCGCCCGGAAAGCTCAACCAACCAATAGGGACGGGGACTGACGTCATGCCAGCGTACGCCCACGCGACTTTCCAACGGTGAGATGCTGGGAAGCGGTTCATCGGCGGGTCCAGTCACGCCACTGAAAAAGCCACGTGGTAAACCGGGCACCTGGACGCTCGGCGAACCTGGCGTGCCACGCAACGTGGCAAAGTTACCGTTGCGCGTACGGTCACGGGCGTAAGTATATTGCAGCGTACTAAAAACGGTCCACATTTCAGCCGCGTCGTACTCCCCGAACAGTTCTCCGCCGGTGAAGGTCGCCAAATCGGTGTTCACGAATTTCAGGCTGACTTGTTCAACTTCGCCTGCTGGCGGACCGATGAACACGCGCAGATTTTCGTAAGTAATGTAGTCCACCGACCAGGCATGAAAGCCTGTAATGCCGCCGCGCACGGGACCATCGTCGTAGTGCAGCGAGAGATCGATTTGATATCGTTGCTCAGGTTTCAGGGTTGGATCACCAGTGATGGTATTCAAACCGTTTTGCATGAGGAACATGAATGGCTGCGCGGCGTATAGTTCCGTCAACGACGGCGGACGTCCAGCATAGCCAAAGCCGCCGCTAAGATTCCAGCAGGGATTGATGTCGTAATTGGCCGTGATGAACGCGGAACCGAGCGAAAAGTTTTGCGCGTATTGATCAGAGCCGAGAATCTCCGGCAAGGTCATCGGTGGCGTGGTGGTGCCGAGTGCTTGTAGCGACGCTGGGTTGGCAGTGATGTTTGCCGAGGCCAGATCCATGCGAGCGCCGGCACGGATGCTTAGGTCCTCGCTCAGCGGTCGCATTTGTTCGAGGAATAAGCCAGGATCAATGAGGTACGAATCGGGAATCGGCGAATTACGGTCGCCCCAGATTGCGAAGCCGAGGCGACCGCTGGTGATCTCGTTCAGTTCTTGCTGTAGGAATCGGAGGTCAACGCCTGCGGTGGTTTGCACTTCACCTTCGTCACCCCAGGTGAACTTGGTAGAAAAGCCCGTCGAAAGGGCATCGACATCCGTATTCCCCACGAAATTAATGAAATCGTAAAAGGGAAATGTCTGCCGTTTGCCAGGGCGCTGGGCACTGCCGGCGAGTCGCGTGCGATTGTACCAGGCGTCGATAGCTAAACGATCGGCGATCGGTGAAGCCAGATCGACATACTCGACCTCGTAGGCATCGGTCACGAGAAAGTCGATATCAAATGCTTGTCCGGGAAACTCGACGTTGGTTTGATCCAATCGCAGCACATTCACTTCCACACGACGGTTTTCATCTAAATCGTAGCCGATGGCCAGATCGAAGTTGCGCGAGTTGAAGCTCGACGGCATTTCAAAACCACTGCCAGAGACGTAATCATTGCCAGTGCGATGGCCATACCCGAAGCGATAGCCCCAGTTCTCACCGCCACCCCACAAATCCTGACGTCCGTAGAACTGCTGTCCGTTGCTGAGATAATCGGCGCTGGTGGCACCATGTCCTTCATAGCCATCGGCATAGCGCGGGGCATCGACCAGATCTATATCCAAGACGGCGAAACTGGGACCATACAACACGGAATACGGTCCTTTCAACACCATCGCATCCGCCACGATTCGTGAATCGAGTTTGCTGACCATGGTGTCAAGATCGATGCGGGCAGGCACCCAATACGAACCTGAAGCGCTCAAGCGTCCCACACGACCGCTCCGGACTCGAGGTTCATTGACAATTGGCGAACGCCGTTGCACGCCGGTACCAAGTGCCGATGGAGACTTGGAGATCAAACTACCAGCATCGCTGGTCAATCGTACTTTCGATTCTTCACCGAAGACGATGTCACCGCTGACCGTGCTGGCACGACGCTGGCGTTCGTAAGCCAATGCGCTCAGACCACTGGGCAGCAGATTGTCGCTGGACGTTGGCTGCGGGGTGGTGGGTTGCAATTCCAGCGTAGGCAAAAGGAGCGGTTGCGGCTGATAGCTGGCGCGTTTGGCGCGTTCGCCGAACGGATCGAAAGATGGAATGAACTCTTCTTCCGTGGACGCATCGACCGCCCCGTCTTCTACTTCCTCAGCAAAGTAGTTAGGCGAGAGGATACGATCAGACTGTGCAATCGTGGTGGATGCTGTCGCTACCACGAGCGCCGTCGCTAGCATCACGTATCGACACAATATCGCGGTAGTGGATACTCGCTCGGACATGGCGACACGCGCGAAGATTGGTGGACAAGTCACGTCTAATCGTCAATATCGACATAGTCGCTACAGTTCTCCAAAGTTGGTGCCGCGAATGGGGAATCGCCGGATTTCTGACTTTGCCAGTGTTGCCAGCAGCGCGCGACTGTGTCTCAGCCAGCGAAGAAGTGGCAGACCAGGCAACACCAAGGCCTCCGAAAGTCGGCTACGGCAACCACCCTTCCAGCACATGATCGACGGCTGCGGTATCCACTGCATCGTGCACAATTGGTGGCTCGCCACTACCGCCGGCATTCAGAGAACCGAGGACGAGCGATGCATCTAAAGGAGAGAGGATACCGTCGTCCGAAGGATCGATATAGGACGTTGGTGCGCCTGTCAGGCCTGGGAGACGGCGCGGCCCGGCCGTGTTGAGTTCCAAGAGAATAATCGCGAGATCTGTCGGTGTGATAAAGCCATTGCGATCGACATCCAGTGGATTCGTCTTCGCGTGGTAGTCGTTCACGCCGGACACTAGCACGCGCGCGGTACCGACGACGACATGTCCTTGATCGTCCATGACATCGTACGTGAACGAATCCTCCAGGCTTTCATCCTTAATTAAGTCTTGCAGCAACTGAACATCGCGCGGATCGTACGAGAACTGGCCGTCGGCATTGACCACCACCACAGCGCCTCGCGCGCTGATGGCATCGAACCGCGCAACGCGTAGGGTATCGCCAGGGTCGGGATCGCTATCGTTGGCCAGCAGTCCCGGCGCGCTGCCAGTGAGAATCGTGTCCTCGTTGGTGGTGAAATCATCGTCCACCACAACCGGCGGATTCTGCCCTGGCGTGCGGACGCTGATCACGAACGTGCGGGTCACAAACGAATTGTCGCCGTGGGTGGCCAGATTATTGTCGAGTCCGCCATCCGTGAGCGTGACGGTAATAGTGGCATCGCCGACTTGGTTGGC
>JBGSHH010000721.1:0-2780 GCA_041752355.1 Pirellulaceae bacterium
GAACGCATTGCCGCCACCGAACGTCGTCGTACAGAAGTGCGTGATCAACTTGCCGCCACGCACTGCGATCCACTCGACGAATCCGAAGTCGCCGCCGCTTTGGCCAACTTCGACGCCGTGTGGGGTGCGTTGCTGCCACGCGAGCAAGTTCGCCTGATTGAACTATTGATTGCCCGCGTCGATTTCGATGGTGCCAACGGCAAGGTCGCCGTCACGTTTCGCCCCGACGCCGTGCCGCTCTTGGCCCAACATCTCACCGCTCGCGAGGAGGCTGCGTAATACATGACAACTCTCACTGTCGAGTCCGACTTTCACATTACGCCACAACGCAAAGGTCGCAAGTCGATTCAGCGCGGCACTGCGCCGGCGACACCCGCGGTCGTCGGCCGAACGCCACGCGTAACTAAGTTGATGGCGTTGGCCATTCGCTTCGAAGATTTGGTGCAGACCGGTGCTGTCCGTGATTATGCCGAACTGGCCCGCCTTGGGCACGTCACGCGCGCTCGCGTCACGCAGATGATGAATCTTCTGCTGCTCGCGCCGGACATTCAAGAGGAACTGCTCTTCCTACCGCGCATCGAGAGCGGGCGTGATGCGTTGTGCCTGCGGAAGCTGCAGCCGATCGCGGCGACGGCGGATTGGACGATGCAGCGGGTGTTGTGGCGCACGCTTATTGCGGCGAACACTCAGGTCTGAACTTCCGGCGGCATCAACTTCGTTAATCGACTCAATCACTGTTACCAACGGTATGCAAGATGGACCTCGATCGCGAAAAAGAATGGCAGGAGGCATCCATGAGCGAGCCTTGTCCCGTCTGCCAAAAGGACAGCTGGTGTCGGTTCACCACTGACGGGACTTTCGCCAACTGCCGGCGTGAATCCAAAGGCGGTCAGGCCAAGACCTACAGCGATGGTTCTGCCTATTACTTCCACATTCTCAAAGATACTACCCTCCCGCCGCGCCATCGACCAAGGCCAGCGCGGAACCCGACGGTCGTCGTAACCGACTCCAGTCCCGTAGATACGGGTGCTGTTGCGGTTCCGGCAATCGGTGACATCGATCATCTGCACCGTGCCTATTCAACGCTACTCGCCTACGACTTCGTCGCCCTCAACGACAAGCATACCGCGTCGATGTTGGCCCGCGGCTTTGAACCCGCTCACATCGCCAAGCGGCAATATCGATCCGTTACCAGCAGCAAGGTCGATCGCTTATTGCTCAAAAGTCGTTTGATCAAAGACCTGGGTCAGGCAGGAATCGCTGGCGTCCCCGGTCTGGCCGGGAGTTGCGAAAGTCTGCCATGTGGTGGCGGAATCTTTGTACCGTGTCGAGATTGGACCGGTAAGGTATTCGCGTTGAAGGTGCGCAGCGACAGCGATGACAAGTCCGCCAGTGATGTCTCTAAGTATTACTACTTGAGTAGCGGCAAACATGGCGGACCCACCGCCTGGCAAGCTGCGCACGTTCCATTAGACACTCCCGCGCAGATCGATGAAGCGCGCGTCACCGAAGGTGAAATCAAAGGCGATTTGGCGACAGACCTTTCGGGCATTCCGACCATCTCTTTTCCCGGCGTCTCATCCTGGCGGACCATTCTCCCCGTTTTGCAGCAGTTGCAGGTAAAGACCGTTCGGTTGGCTTTCGATGCGGATGCCGATCACAATCTCGTCGTCGCCACGGCCCAATTGGATTGTGCCACGGAACTCCAGGCGGCTGGATACATCGTGCAGGTCGAGCACTGGGCCGCCAGCGATGGCAAAGGTATCGATGATGTGCTCGCTGCTGGCAAACCGATTACGCTGCTGGAAGGTGAAGCAGCGCTTGAACATTGTGAAATCTGTGTGCAGGTGGCCCAACACCTGGCGGAGGAAAAGCAGGCCGCTACGGAAGCCGCCAACCCCGCGCTATTGAAACGCGTGCTTGACACGTATGCCAAGGGAGTGGCTGTATTCTTCGCCGACGATAAGCTGCTTTACGAAATCGCTCGCGTGGCCTGCGCCGATCCACCACTCTATGCCACCATCTGTGAAGAGTTGAAGTCGCAGGGCATGGGGACGATGAGCTTTCGCCGGGCCATGAAACCGATTCTGGCCCAAGCTGCTGCCGAGGCGATACCGGAGTTAGGTCGTGCCGAAAATGGCGGCTTCTATATTGCTAATGGTAGCCTCTGTCGCAACAAGCAAACTCCGTACGGCCCGAAAATCATGGATCTGTGCAACTTCACCGCCGAGATTGTGGATGAAACGACGCTCGATGATGGCGCAGAAACACGGGTTGTATTGGGTATCAGTGGTTGTTTAGCGGACGGACGGCCGTTGCCGCGGATCGAAGTTCCCGCCGAAAAATTTCACGAACCGCAAATGTGGATGATGTCAAGTTGGGGCAGCGACGTCATTGGCTGGCCAGGTGAAGTCAAAGCGATACCCGCTGCCATCCAAGCGTTGTCCGACAAAAAGAAACAGTCCCGCGTGTTTGCTTACACTGGGTGGCGGAAGTTTGGCGACCAGTGGGCCTATTTGCATGCGGGCGGCGCGATCGGCATCGATGATCAGATTAAAGTGGCTTTGCCCGACTCCCTGGCGCGCATGGAGTTGATCCCTGCAGCTGATGCAGCTGAACTTCGTCAGGCAATCCGTGCCAGCCTGGAAATACTTAAATTGACCCCGGGCAATCCCGCGATCTCCTATTCGCTGCTTGGTACCATCTATCGCGCGCCACTGGGACTTGCGGACCATTCTTTATATCTGGTTGGTCGCTCGGGAACGTATAAGACAGAAACC
>JBGSHH010000722.1:0-2824 GCA_041752355.1 Pirellulaceae bacterium
TGCCAGCGATCTGTGGTGAAAGTCGTGGCCTGAGTCTCGCGAGGTGGGCAGCGTGGCGAAGAGTGAAATCCTCACGATTGTGGGACGGCGGCGGGCCGATCCGATGTCGGTCTCGCAATTGAGCGAGTTTCGCACGCGCCGCGCGGGAACCTGCGATCCGCGCACGCTGTTAGTACCTGCCACCAATCTCTCGCCCTATTGCTGGGACGCGAAGTCGCGACGCACGGTGTTCGTCCAAACGCCCCTCGGGATCGATCTCACGGCGGCCCCCTTTTACTATCAGGCGCAGTTTCAGCATGCCGAGAAACTGTGCCTAGTGGACGATGCCGATGTCATCGCGCTGGCCGCTGAGTATCGCCCGCGATTTCAGACGCCGGTGATGATCTATTCGGTTGGACGCTCCGGTACCACGCTTTTGAGCAAGATGCTGGCCCGCGTACCGAGTTGCGTTAGTCTGTCGGAGCCCGATGTCTATATCAATCTCCTGCAACATGGCCAGTGCGGCGAAGAAACCAAGCAACTCATGGCGGCGGTGACAAAGTTCTACTTTCAACCCCGCACCCATCCAGACGCGACGCATCTGGTGCTCAAGTTTCGCGGCATGGGAACGGAACTGGCTCTACCGCTGCGACAAGCTCTGCCCAACGTCGCCGAACTCTTTCTCTATCGCGACTGCGAGGCGTTTGTCGTCTCCAGCATGCGCGCGTTCAGTTATTTCCCGTCGCCGCTCTGGGGAATACGTTTATTGCACGAACTATGGTTCACGCGTCCTGTGCTAACTTGCTTCTTAGCGCAACATGCGACAGAAATGCAACGTTTCTTTCCCTGGACAGCGCGCTACACGGCCAGTGAACTTTGCCGATTAGGCCCCGTCGGTATGTTGACATTGGCCTGGCTGTCGATGATGGACTGTGCTTGGAGGATTTCGCAAACCGAGAAGCCTTTGCCGACGTTGCGGTATGAGGAACTCATCGGCGATCCGCCCCATGTGATGCGCGAGTTGTTTCGTCGTTTCGGCCTATCGCCAGGGGATACCGAACTAGCATTATTGGCGCTGGCAGACGATTCGCAGCGCGGCTCGGTGGTGGCTCGTCAGCGCACTTCCCGTTTTGAACTCCGTGCGCGCGACAAACAAGTGATTCGACAAGTGCTAGCGGAACACCCCGTTATTAACCGTCCAGATTACCAACTTCCCGCTGCTATCGTCTGATTGCCAGCAATTTGACGGGAGATAGTCTGGATGGTTTTCTGTCGCGGGTTCGATAAGGCGAATAGCGGGACGGATCCCGATTGCGACAACTTGCTAGCATTGATTCGGCTTCGCGTCGGGCTTGTCTCCATACGCCTTCGACCACTATCCTAACACGCGCCAAGGAAGGTTCGTGATTAGCAGGTACAGGATGTACGGCTCTCGTTATCAATATGCGCTGGCGACTGCGATGGCAGTCGTGTGGTGGTTATTCGCTGCGCCGCAAGCGACCGCGGGACCGGACGAGGACCACTTTGCCATCGCGGCCGGTCATTACAAGGCACATCGCTACGAGACGGCGATCGCCGAATTCAAAGCGTTTCTCGTCGCACACCCCAATCACGAGTCCGCCGCCAAGGCGCGATTTTTTCTCGCCGAGTCGCATTTGCAACTAGGGGAGTACGCCCCGGCTGCCACCGAGTTCGCCACGTTTAGCGCCGCATATCCACAACATCAACTCGCCGCCATGGCGGGCTTTCGTCAAGGAGAAGCGGCCTATTTACAAGGGAAGTACGCAGAAGCACTCCCGAAGCTCGCAGGTTTTGTCGCCGCCCATCCGCATGATGAGTTATGCATCTATGCGCTGCCGTACCTCGGCGACACGCAACTGGAATTAGGCGATCCGCAAGCGGCACAGAAGACCTATCAACTAGCTTTGAAGAATCATCCCACGGGGCCGCTGGCAAGCGAATGCCGATTGGGATTGGGTCGTGTCGCGGAAACACTCGGTGAATTTCCCGAGGCGCGGCGCTTCTACGAATTCTTGATCACGCGCGACGATCAAGGCACCTCGGGCGAAGCCAAGTTGCGACTGGGAAAATTGCTCGTTCAGCAGAATGAATTCGAGGAAGCGATTCGTCACCTTCGCCCACTCGCCGACGCCACGCCAGCGATTTCCCAGCAAACGCCTGCGCGGTACTGGCTAGGTCAAGCTTTGGTGAAACAACACAAGCCAGCAGCAGCGATCAAGCTTTGGCAGCAAGCGCTTGTCGACGATGAGAAACACGCGCTGGTGCCGGATATCCGTTTCGCGTTGGCCCAAGCCTGGCAGCATGACGATAATTTGCCTGCGGCGAGCGAGCAGTATCGGATGATTCTCCAGCACTCGCCCCAAAGCAAAATCGCCGACGACGCGCTCATGATGCTTGTCTATCTAGCGGTAGATGCCGAAGAATGGACGGAAGTAGACGAGTTTTGTGCGGACTTTCAGCGGAACTATCACAAGAGCGAAAGGACGGCAGAGCTACGCGAAGTGCAAGCCCAAGCCTGGCTGCAACAGAATCGTGCGGCTGAAGCAGCGAAAGTATTTGCGGAACTCGCTGCCCAGGCGTCGCCGCAGCAATCCCGTCATCAATATCTGTTGGTAATGGCCCAACTCGCCGCGGAACAATTGGCCGAGGCGCGACAAACGCTGGCAAAGATCGATCGCAAACGACTAACACCAGAGATGACGGCCGGTCTGCTCGCGGCCGATGGCTTGTCGCTGGTCGCGCTGGGGCAATCGGAACAAGCACTCGCCCCGCTCCAGGAATATCTGGCGACATTTCCCGAAGGGACTGATACTGCGCGCTGTCA
>JBGSHH010000723.1:0-3884 GCA_041752355.1 Pirellulaceae bacterium
GCTTGCTAGCTCCCTGTCATGGACGGAACATTCGGCAAAGATTGCCAAAGTAAATCGGCAACCTTGGCCGATATCTAACTGCGTCGCCCGATTGGTGAAGACTGCGTTAAGGATCGACGCACTTCAAGCGACGTAATGAGACATGGATGTTATCCCAGGGGGGGACAAAGAGTCCGGCGCTGGCCCTTCATTGGGTCGCCCGGACTTTTTTTGTTTCTTGGCGGCGAAAGCGCTACTCACTATAACTCGCAAAACAGTGGGGCGTTTCCCAAAGCTGGCACTGCACGATGGGGAAGCCGTGATCGCGAGTGAAAGTGTAAATGAGCTTGGCGATGTTCTCGGCGGTGGGATTCACGTCGAGCAGAAACATCGGCTCGTTCATCTTCTGGAGCATCTCCACCGCTGGATCCTCACGGTGCAAGAGCATGCGATGATCGAGATTGTCATCGATCCAGGCAGCGACGACTTTCTTAATGTCCGAGAAATCGAGCACCATGCCACGATGATCGAGCGTAGGGGATTCAATCGTAATCACCGCCCGTCCGTTATGCCCGTGCAGATACTTGCACTTGCCATCGTAATTAAGCAGGCGGTGGCCATAACAGAAATCGATTTCGCGTGAGACTCGGAACACGGTACTGTACCTGAATGGGAAGCGATTTAGTCCAGTGGCGATTATAGCGGATTGGCCGCTGGAAAGTGATGGGGCGCTACCTCAGGGATAATCACTTCTTTGCATTTCACGCCTGGGTTAATTCGATCCTCGAGTAGTTCGACCTTCTTCCACCTTCCCACCCCGCTCCACTGCCCCTCGTTGAATTCCACGCCAAACTCCTGAATCCCCTCCGCATCGACCACATACACAGACACAGCAGCGAAGTCTCTCGCTGGCTTGTAGAATTTCTGAAGGGATAACGGCGGAATAACGATCGCCTTCACGTCGCCTTTGATGATCATGGGTGTCTCGACGCGGCTCGAGGGCTCAAGATCCAGTTTGGGTATCTCCACGTCGAAGGTTCCAACGCGAGTACTATCCCGCCACGATTCAATGATGGCGTCTTTGTCATCGATCAATTCGCCCAGGCGGATTCGCTCGGCATCGTGACCGAACTTCACGATCTCTTCGACCCATTTCTCGTTGTACTGCAAACCTAGCTTGTAACGCGGAAAGTCAAACTTCTCGGGATAGAACAGCACGCGCATGCCATTGGTCTCTTGTCGCTGCATCTTACCGTCTTCATCAAATTCAACGAATTCCTTCCGATACGTTTTGCGAATCCTGGCGTACACCTTGGCCAGATTCGCAACGAACGGGCGATCGACCGCCGGTATCTGGGCGACAGAATAGCCTGCGTAACCGCAGAAGAAGCCGCCGTGCGATTGAAAACCCGAATAGCGAAACTCGTATTCGCCTGGCTTCGCGGCCTGCAATTTAGTTAAGACGTCAGCGGTGACTTCTGTCGGAAAGAAGGCGTCGCCGGGGAGAAAATAGTTGTTATTGGCGTGGGCCGACGATGCCAGAAAGCTTATCCCCATCAAGACAAGACAGCGTGCACATCGCATGGAAGGAACCTTTTAAGGTTAGGATCGCCCCGCTTGGATTATAGGCTCCATCCGATAGTTCACAAACGCCACGCAGCAATTGGTGCTGCTTCAAGGTACGGTCGGTGACGGTTTGTGGTCTGTTGGCGAAGGCTATAGTATATTACAGGGAGTGGAAAATCGATCCAGTCTTCCCAACAAATAGGGAGAACCGCATGGTCTCATCGCACACCCAAGATATCGCGGACCGAGCCAATGCGATTTACGGTGCAGGCTTGCAAGCGACATTGGAATCGCAGCACCTTGGCCAGTACGTCGCCATTGAGCCGGATTCTGGCGACTTTTTCATTGCCCAAACCTATGCCGATGCCATTGCTAAGGCGCGCGCTTCGCATCCTGACCGTATCTCGTTCGTGATTCGCATCGGCCATCAAGCGGCAATTCATCTGGGAGGACTGACCGCTTGAATGGACATATCGACGATTCGCTGCGTGCACTCATCGACTGCAGCCATGAAGAGCGAGCGTATCGATTACGTGATCGCTTCAGGACCGGGGCGATTCTTGCGTTCCATCCGATAGTTCACAAACTCCACGCCGCGATTGGTCACGACTTGCTTGGCGACGATGACAAAGCCTTGGGCTTGAAAGAAGGGGAGGGCGGTGATGCTGGCTTCTACGAAAAGTCGCTCTAAGCCTTGCCGCTGCGCCTCCGATAGGAGGGCCGCGAGCAGTTGCGCCCCGATGCCTTGGCTTTGATGATCGGCAGAAACATAGACACGATCGATGTGGCCATTGGGCTCCAACTCGGCGAAGCCAACCGGTCGTTCGCGCTCCTCCGCGACCACCACAAAGCGACCCTCGAACCGCTTCGCCCAGAGGTCAGGTTCGATATCGTCCGACGCCCAGGCTTGAATTTGTTCCGGCCCATAATCGCGCGCGTTTACGCGACGGATGGTCTCTTTGAAGAGTGCCAGCAGGGCAGGGGCGTCGGAAGGTTGATAAGGGCGCAGTGTCATGATGCTTGATCCAAACGACGAATCACACGGCACGGGTTGCCTGCGGCGAAAACATCGGCGGGGATGTCGCGCGTGACAACGCTGCCAGCGCCAATGATGCTGCGATCGCCAATCGTCACGCCGGGGCAAATGATCGCGCCGCCACCAACCCACACATCGCTACCAATCGCAATCGGCTTGGCGAATTCTAGACCGCTGCGGCGCTCGATGGCGTTGAGCGGATGCATGGCGGTATAGATTTGCACCGCCGGACCAAACAACGTGTGGCTGCCGATGGTGACTTTCATCACATCGAGGACGATGCAATTGAAGTTGAAGAACACCTTGCTCCCCAGCGAAATGTTCGTGCCGTAGTCGCAATAGAACGGCGGTTGAATCCAGGCGTCGGTCGCGGTGCCGAACAGCTTCGCGAGCAGGCGTTGCCGCTCATCGGTTTGGTCTTCGCGCGAGTCATTGAGGAGTTTGAGCAACTCGCGACACTCTTGTCGCTCGCGGGCAAGCTCCGGATCGAGCGCGTCGTACAACTCGCCTGCCAGCATCTTTTGTTTTTCGGTAAGCATGCAGACAGCTTACCGCGATTCACTCCGCAGAGCCATCGGGGCTGGCGATGACGACGGTGTAACCATCGAGATCGCGCAGCCAGCACTCCCAGTGATTGGGACCGCCATCGCCATCAGGCGGATTGCGATGCTTGTCAAGCACGATCTCGGCTTTCAGTTCATACACGCGGGCGAGGGCGGCATCGAAATCGTCGATCTCAAACCACAGCAGCACGCCATTGCCATAGGGCTTGCGATGCGGATCGCCGATGGGTCCGTGATGATGATCGACCTCCCAGCGATGCAATTGCAATATCAACGTCTCGCCGGTGACCAACCGTTCATACTCGGTGCCGCCGTGTGCGCTCGTGCAGCCCAACAACTTCTGATACCAGCGACTGCTGGCTTCGACATCGTGCACACAGATGAGCGGTTGGGGACGCATTAAACTCTCCTCAACAAAGAACGACGATAGCCGTTGGCACTCACTTCTCCGCCGCTGCCGCCACCATTTTCAAGATCAACAGCGACTCGCCTTGGTGAACCGCCTCGTCGTGAATAGCGTGAATCATCCAACCAGCCAGAGTGCGCGAGGGTGAGAGCCCCCGCGCCGGACCTGCCAATTGCTCAGGCGGCAGTTCCGTCAACAAACCGAGCAGATGCTCGCGTTGTTGCTCAAGCTGCGCCTGCACTTCTTCGCGCGCTGGCCACGATATCACCTCACGCGGTCGCGAGCCTTCCGCAAACATCTCGGCCCAGCCAGTGGGCAGATCCGAGTGGCCGGT
>JBGSHH010000724.1:0-2655 GCA_041752355.1 Pirellulaceae bacterium
GCAATGTGATCGTGCGTCGCTTGACGGCCGTGGAAGGTTTGGGAAGTTGCACGCTCATCGCCACCGACAAAACGGGCACCCTCACTTGCAATGAACTGACCGTCCGCGAAATCAGACTGGCCAGCGGCGAAGTGTATGAAGTCACGGGCGAAGGTTTTTTGCCCAACGGCAAAGTCATGCGCAACGGGCATCCGATCGAGCCAGACAACGACGCGGCGGTAGCGCAAGCGATTCAAGCCGCCGTGCTGTGCAATGAAGCCGATCTGCATCACAGTGATGGCAACTGGGTGTGGCGCGGAGATGCGGTCGATGTCGCGCTGTTGAGTTTGGGACGCAAGGCCAGCGTGCAACGCGAAGTCGCCCTGGAAGATCTCCCGGAGATCAATCGCATCGCCTTTGAGTCGGAACGTCAATACTCCGCTACCTATCACGGCAACGAATCGGGGACGGTGATCTTCGTTAAAGGCGCGCCAGAGCGCTTGCTGGAGATGTGCGAAGGCCAATTGTCGCCCAAACAACGGCGCGACTTGGAAGCCACCGCCATCGAAATGGCGTCGCGTGGCTTGCGCGTCATCGCCATTGCCACTGGCAAGCTGCCACACCGGGTGTCGGCCGACGATAACATGCCCACGCCGAGCGATTTGGAGTTTCTAGGTTTCTTTGGCATGATCGACCCGCTGCGCGCTGGTGCGCGAGATGCCGTCGCCAACTGTCAAGCCGCTGGCGTGCAAGTGACGATGGTGACCGGCGACCATCGTGTCACGGCATTGGCAATCGCGCGCGATCTCGGGTTGGCCGAACGCGATGATCAAGTCATCACCGCCGACGAACTGGCGAGCAAGTCGGACGACGAACTGTCCGCCATTGTGCAGCGCGTGCGCGTCTTTGCACGAGTCTCGCCCCGACAAAAGCTCGAAATCGTCAACGCCGCGCGCCGCTCCGGTCACTTTGTGGCGGTGACCGGCGATGGTGTTAACGACGCCCCTGCCCTACGCGCCGCCAATATCGGCGTGGCAATGGGTAAATCCGGCACCGATGTAGCGCGCGAAGCGGCGGAGCTGGTGATTAGCGATGACAATTTTAGTTCGATTGTGGGCGGCATCGAAGAAGGACGCATCGCCTACGACAACATTCGCAAAGTGATTTATCTGTTGCTTTCGATGGGGGCAGCGGAGTTGCTGATGGTGTTGCTGGCGGTGATCTCCGGCTTGCCGGTGCCGCTGCTGCCGGTGCAATTGTTGTGGTTGAACCTTGTGACCAATGGCATTCAAGGCGTCGCCATGGCGTTCGAGCCAGGCGAAGGAGACAGCCTGCGCCGCAAGCCGCGTCCGCCACAAGAACCGATCTTCAATCGCCTGATGATCGAACGCTTGTTGATTGCGTTGTTCGTGGTCGGTTTCGGTGGTTATCTGGTCTATGATCTGGCCATTCGGTATGGCATGTCGGTACCTGACGCGCGGAACCTGTTGCTGTTGGTAATGGTGTTGTTCGAGAACTTTCACGTCGGCAATTGCCGATCGGAAACGCGTTCCGCCTTCGCGTTGTCGCCACTGCGTAGCCCGGTGCTATTCTTTGGCACACTCGGCGCGTTTCTGGTGCATGTCGCTGGCATGTACGTTCCGTTCTTCCAAGACCTGCTCGGTACCAAGCCTGTTGATCTTTGGATGTGGGGTCTCGCCTTTGCCGTGAGCGTGTCGATTGTACCTGTCGTGGAGTTCCACAAATGGCTCAAGTCGGAACGTCGCCCACTTGAGCGATAAATGTCCCCACGGCAGCAAGCTCACTCACGGCCGTGGAACTGCTCTTCTTGTGGAAGGGCGTTGACTTTCCACGTGGCAGGATAGAAGCGGACGATGCGACCGGGGCGGAAGCCATCGAGCAATTGACAGCATTTCACCTGGATTTGCACGCCGCTGCTGCCGGGTGCTGGAGGGGATGTGCCGATGTGCAGGATGTTCCCTCCTTTGCGATCGTTGACGGGGTCGTAGGTCATCAAGCTTTCGCGCGCGACGCAAATGCCTCCTTTAGGCGCTTTAGGATCATCCTCGCGACCAGAGAATGGCCAGCCGTGCGGCTCTTCGTTGATACCGGTGAGTTCGTCGAAGAGTTTAGGATCGACGGTGCCAAAGAACGTGATCGTTACGACTTGCGTCTCGTCATCGACGGCGTCGATCCAGCCCGGCAGTCCGCGCTCTCGAACATGATCGCGATGACGTTCCAATTGCAACGCGGTGGCTAACTCACGGGCAGCATCATCGAGCCAAATATTGGTGATGCGACCGGGACCATAGAGCGTTGCCCAATCGAGATTGAATTGCACCAGTTGCCCCGCCTGCAGCGCATCGCGTGAAGCGATGCCTTGCTCGCGATAGACGCGCGTGCCTCCGAGCAAATCGAACAATTGCGGATTGCCAATGGGTTGGCCAGCTTGATGGAGCGTCGCCGTAAGTTTTTTCTCGGCGAGTTTGACTTCGTCGATCTTCCAAACCTGCTTCAATCGGGTGTAATGACTGAAATCATCTTCCAGCTGGAAGCAACGCGAAAAAGCGGATTCGGCGGTCAAACGCCGATAGGGACTGGGTGGTGGTGGTGTCTTGTCATCGGGATCTTTGAGATAAAACAACCCGTGCAAATGAGTGCCGAGCGGGATGTCCT
>JBGSHH010000725.1:0-5100 GCA_041752355.1 Pirellulaceae bacterium
ACCGACATGCGTCACGCCGCTCCTTGGCGCAACTGTCGTCGGCCATGACGTTCCAGCAGCTCGCCCACGAACAGCGCCGCCGCGGCGATCACAATCGACATGACAACCAGATTGCGGGCGGTAGCTGCGCCGTGCGGAGATTGCAGCAGTGCATAGATGGCGAGCGTCATGGTGCGCGTCTCGCCGGGGATGCTACCGGCGATCATGATCGTCGCGCCAAATTCCCCCATGCTGCGCGCGAACGCCAACAGCGCGCCGCTGATGATGCCAGGACGCGCGAGCGGGAGCAGGATCGTCCAAAAGGCATCGAGCGGAGACGCGCCGAGCGTGCGGGCGGCTTGTAGCAATCGTTCATCCACCGCGTCAAACGCCTGACGAATGGGCCGCACGAGCAACGGAAAGCCGACGACCGCCGCCGCCAGCGCCGCCCCTTTCCAATCGAAGACAAAGCGCACTCCCAGCGTGCTTTCGAACATCGCACCGAGCCAACTTGCGCGCCCCAAGAGCGCCAAGAGCAAATAGCCTGTCACCACCGGCGGCAATACCAGCGGCAGATTGACCAGCACTTCGATCAAGAACTTGCCTGGAAATTCGCGTTTGGCCAACACCCACGCCACAGCGATCGCGAGCGGCAAACTACCGGTCACGGCGGCGCTCGCCACCAATAGCGTCAAACGAATCGCTTGCCAATCGTCGGGCGTGAACATTCAGCGCGCTCCATAAGGCTCGAAGCCATAACGCTGAAAGACAGTCAAGGCCGGCGGCGTTTGCAAAAAGTCATAGTATCGTCGAGCAGCTTCGGGCTCGGCCGCATCTTTGAGCAAGACCAGCATATAGACGATCTCATCGTGCAGTTGGGGATCGAAGGTATGCACGACTCGCACCTGATCATCGACGAGGGCGTCGGTGGCGTACACGATGCCAGCTTCCGCTTCGCCGCGACGGACATACGCCAGCGCTGAACGCACGTCGTCGCCAATCGCCAGTTTGTTCTGTGCGGTTAATTCGGCAAGGATCTCCAATTTCGTGAGTGCTTGTCGGCCATACTTGCCTGCGGGAACTTGCTCGCCTGCCAGCGCGAGATGCTGCACACGATCCGTGAGCAAATCGTCAGGCGAAGCGACTTGAGCGGGATTAGCTTGCGGGACGATGAGCACGAGCGAATTCGTCAAGTAAGGGACCGAGTGTTGAATCTTGCCTGCTTCTTCGACAGCCGTGGTCCACTGGCGACTCGCGGACAAGAACAGATCGGCGGGCGCGCCCTGGATGATTTGTTGCGCGAGCGTACTGGTGCTGCCAGGATTGAGTCGCAACTCGATATGCTGCTCGGCGGCGAACTTGCGATTCAGATCGCCGGCCGCGTCCTGCGTACTGGCAGCGATCGAAAAAGTGAGTTGAGCAGGCGCGGGCGCTTTCGTCGACGGCGCACAACCAGCCAGCAGGAGCAAGCACAGCAGTGATCCGCGCGCGGAGGACATGACGAAGATCCCTTTCAAGTTACGCACACCAGGTGGCCAGCGGCGCGTCGTGAATCACTGGCTTGACTTTGGCTTGTAAAGCGGCGATGGCTTGTTCGACCTGGCCGATGCTCTCGGCGTCGTCATGCGCATGAAGCGCCAATTCCAACACCGCTTTGCCTCCTGGTGCGAGCTTGATGACCCGATCGTGCTGGGTCTCGAACGAGCGCGGGTTGGGAAAGTTCGTCCCCGGCTCCAGTCCCGTAACATAGCCATCGGCCCCGGCAGTGGTGTTCTTCCAGAGCGAGAAGCATGGCAATTGCTGCGTGTTGAATTTCATACTCACGCCGAGCGTGCCGTGCGCATTCTTGAGCAGCACTTGCGTGGCGTTCTTGTCATCGCCAGCCAGTTCGAGGAAATAAACCTGTTCCTCCGCGCCTGGTTGTTCCGCGCTGTAGTTTTCCCAGTTCTGGATACCGCTGGCGGCGTGTGCATTGCGTGGCACGACTTGCTTCACGGGCGCAATGACGCGCGAACCGCCATCGAGCAGTGGCAAACCAAAGTTCACGTGATAGAGCATTTGTGCCGTGGCGGGACTGGCGGAAAAGTTTTCGATCTCGTCGCGAATGGTCAGTCCCTTCTGGCCCACCTTGGTGGTGATGGTGGTTCGCAATCGCAGTTTGGTGAAGTGGAAGCGCGTTTCCTCCACGACGCCGGTGATTTTGATATCGCCAGTGTCGCTATCGAGCGATAGCTCGCATTGTTTCGCAGGCTTGTTCGCGATTCGACCGTGCAGCGGATGCGTCAGTCGCCCTGTCTCTGCATCGAATTCCGGCGCGCCGTTGCTTTCCAGTCCGCAGCGAACCAGCATTTCATCGAAGCCATCCAACCAACCCAACCCACTCGGTTCGCCGAGGGGTACATACTGCGGATGCACCGGTCCATGCACAGGCGATTTCCAGCCGAGTTCGTGGTGCCCCAGCCAGGCTTTCCAGATTCCCAGGCCGCGCGTCGGAAGCAACGTGAAGGCAAACGCGCCGTTGTTGACGTACAGCGTCTCGACCCCGTCGCAAAGTCCCCCATGCAGCTTGCGACGTTTGATTTCAAAGCCGGCGATCTCCCGACCGTAGTCGCCGGCGCTGACGGTGAAATCTTTGACCGGTTCGTGCATTAAATCGACGACGGTCCAAGTTTTGATCGGCATGAGCGAGGCTCCGAAAGGGCGCGTGCGTGGTTCGTCCGCTCAATTTAGGCAGGCGAGCGGGGGAATGCCAGTGGCGGGGGAGGGGAAGAAGATGGGGAGTCGGGGGTAGAGGAGTAGAGTTAGCGAAATGGATTGGGATTGATCCGTGTCACCAGCGTGCATCTGCGGCTGAATCTGCCTTCTCTGATCATCTTTGCGTCCTTGCGCCTTGGCGTGAAACCGTCCTTGCTGGGCGAAGAGCAGGTTTGGAGACTGGAATTACTTGGCCGGCTCGGCGACAACTTGGCTGGCAAATTCAAGGCGCACGCAAAGCCGCCACGACGCAAAGAATGCCTGGGGCATGGCGTCCTGTGCTGGCCTAGGAAAAGGGGACTTACAGCTTCGCTGGAGCGCGATCCAAAGTTCACTCTGAGCACCAAGTTTTAAGACCTAAGCATTAAGACGCAACAACCCCCAATTCGCCTGCCTAAACCCAGAGACTTTCCAGACCCTTTCGCGGCTTGCGAGCAAGCGGGAAAGCGAATACAACAAACTTTCCGCCCGGTGTTTTTCGCCGGATTCCCCCCCATTCTCTCCCTTGAGACTCTGAAATGACCGCCCCGAATGTCGTCAAAGGTGATAGCGTCGCCAAGATCCTGAACCTCGCCTTGGAAGCTGGCGAGGGTTTGCTCCGTCTCACACCCACCTGGGTGCCGCGCAGCTTTCTCCATCCTGGGCGTCGTATCAAGCTGTTTCCTGGCGATTTGTACGCCTACGGCGCGCAACGCGGCGGTATCGACGAGCGTTGGTTCGGCAGCACCACGGAAGCGGCCAACGAGGGCCGCGTCTGGCATGAAGGGCTCAGCTTCGTCAGTTTTGAAGGACAGAACTTTTTGCTCCGCGACGCCGTGAGCGAAGCTGGCAAACAGATCATCGGCGAGACGATGTTCGCCAAGTACAACAAGTGGCCCGTCTATAGCAAGTTCTTCGATAACATGGGACCGATCCCCCATCATATGCATCAAAGCGCGGCCAACGCCAAGCTCGTCGGCCAGGAAGGGAAGCCAGAAAGCTACTACTTCCCGCCGCAATATAACAACGTCGATAACAACTTCTGCTACACCTTCATGGGCCTGGAGCCCGGCACCACCAAGGCCCAACTCCGCAAGTGTCTCGAAGACTGGAGCAAGGGTGACAACGGCATTCTCGATTTGTCGAAGGCCTATCGTCTGAAGCGCGGTACCGGTTGGTTGATTCCCCCCGGCGTGTTGCATGCGCCTGGTTCGCTCTGCACCTATGAACCGCAATGGGGGAGCGACGTGTTCGGCATGTTCCAGAACATCGTCGAAGGACGCTATGTCGATTGGTCGCTGCTGGTCAAAGACATGCCCAAAGAGAAGCACCAGGATCTCGACTTCATCATCGGCCAGCTCGACTGGGAGAAGAACATCGATCCCAACTTCAAGGACAACAACTATCTGGAGCCGATCGTCGATCCGGCGAACTCCGGTCAAGGCTATACCGACAAGTGGATCGTCTATGGCACCGTCGATGGCGAGCAACTCTTTAGTGCCAAGGAACTCACCGTCGAGCCCGGCGCGAAATGCACGCTCAAGGATCCCGGTTCCAGCGGCTGGATCACGGTCCAAGGCAAGGGACGGATGGGTAAGCTCGCGTTGCAAACGCCCGCCATGATTCGCTTTGGTCAAGAGACCGAGGACGAAGTCTTCATTTCCGCGCCCGCTGCCGCCGCTGGCGTCGAAATCGAAAACACCGGCAGCGAGCCGCTGGTGGGTCTCCGCTACTTCGGTCCCGGCGTGCATGCGAATCTACCGAAGATGGGAGATTATAAGAAGGTGAAGTAGCTTCGGTGATTTCAGGAGACGCCTGCGATGGCCACCGTCATCCCTCTGCCAGTCGATCAGCAAGTCGTGCTGCTGGCAGATATCGATTGGGAGACTTACGAGCGGATCATCGAGGCGTTTGCTGATCAGCGGTTTCGTCATACCTATGCCGATGGGATGCTGGAAATCATCGCGCCGCTCAATCGCCATGAATGGATCAAGAAGCTGATCGGGCGGATCGTGGAGATGATTTCGTGGCGATTACGGATCCCGATCTATGCGGCGCTGGGCGCTCCGAAAATCTGGCGCATGACCGATGATGTGCGGGCGTTCTACCGCCTCAATGCCCAAGGCAAGTACATCAAGTTTGCGCAGCAAGGCACTTCCCTTCTTTACCTCAGCGCTGCTGGAAAAGCTTCTCACGCAGCGTTTTCAGCGCGGCGAAAACGATCTGATCCGCGAGCTGCTGCGCGAAATCAGCGCTCCCTAACTCGCCCCTGTTAGTCTGAAATTGCAGAATTGTTCCTGCGCTCTTCCAGCGCGCAATCACCAGGAAATGTTTGCGTTTCCGTTGGCGTCTGCTCCAATGTCGGCTGCTGCCTGCATCTCTGGGTAA
>JBGSHH010000726.1:0-2642 GCA_041752355.1 Pirellulaceae bacterium
ACCCCGCTGTTAACCATCGAGCCTGATGCTTCGATTCTCGCCAGTGGCGATCAGACCAAACGCGATGTGTACGACATTGCGTTCCAAGAAAAACTGCCCGCCATCACCGCCATTCGCTTGGAAGCGCTCGCCGACGAACGGCTTCCCAAAGGCGGGCCGGGACGTATTTACTACGAAGGCCCCGCTGGGGACTTTTTCCTCAGCACGTTCAGCGCGAAAGCCAATGGGGAACCGCTGGTGATTAACGGCGCGCTGCAATCGTTCGCCAGTGGCGGCAGCACGACGGCCAAGGCGATCGATACGGATGCACAGTCCGGCTGGTCGATCAACGGCGGCCAAGGCCAATCGCATACCGCCATCTTTCTCCTCAAGGAGCCGGTGCGGAATGTCAACTCACTCGCGGTGCAAATGATCTTCGAGCGTTACTATGCCGCCGGCTTGGGGCGCTTTCGCATCGCTGTCACGGCAGCCAATCTGGCTGGCGACAACATCGGCCTGCCACCACCCGTGAACGATGCCTTGCTCGTCGCTGCAAATCAACGCACACCCGATCAGGCAGCGACCCTGCGCGACTATTACCTCTCGATTGCGCCGGAGCTATCCGGCGCGCGGGCCGAGATCGAACAATTGCAAAAGCAATTGCCTGCTTATCCCACGACGTTGGCGATGCATGAGCGGCCCAGCGAGAATCCGCGCCCGACGTTCCGCATGCATCGAGGTGAGTTCTTGCAGCCCAAAGAGAAAGTGGAAGCCGGCGTGCTTTCGGCGCTTAATCCCCTGTCGCCGCAAGTGCCACGCAATCGTTTGACTTTCGCTAAGTGGCTGATGAGCGAGAAAAATCCGCTCACCGCGCGCGTCACTGTCAATCGCCATTGGGGTACGATCTTCGGTCGCGGATTGGTGCGAACGACGGAGGATTTCGGCCTGCAAGGGGAAATGCCTTCGCACCCGCAATTGCTCGATTATCTCGCCGTGGAGTTTCGCGAAGGTGGTTGGTCGATCAAGGACTTGCATCGGCTGATCGTCACCAGTAGCACCTATCGACAGTCGTCGCGCGTTTCGCCGGAACTTGTCGAGCGCGATCCGCAGAATGTGCTCCTCGCACGTGGGCCGCGCGTGCGACTCGAAGGCGAACTCGTGCGCGACAATGCCTTGCGGATCAGCGGGCTGCTCTCGCGTAAAATCGGCGGTCCGAGCGTATTTCCACCCCAGCCCGCCAGTATTACGTCCGAAGGTGCCTATGGAGCGCTCGCCTGGAATGTCAGCCCCGGCGAAGATCGTTATCGTCGTGCTCTCTATACGTTTGCCAAACGGACCACACCGTATGCGATGTTGAGCGTCTTCGATTGCCCTAGTGGTGAAGCGAGTGTGCCGCGGCGCGAGATTTCCAATACGCCGCTGCAAGCGCTCGTCCTGCTTAACGATGAAGTCTTCGTCGAGGCGGCTCAAGTGCTCGGCAACGAGTTCGCAAAGTTGCCAGGCGATGACGTGGCGAAACTCACCACGTTGTTCCGTCGCGTGGTGGTTCGTCCGCCGACGACTGCGGAGTTGCGAATGCTGGAGACATTTTTAACCAAGCAACGCGCGCGATTGGCCAGCAAAGAACTCGATCCCAGCGCCATCGCCGGCCCCGGAGACAACGCCGTCGAACGCGCCGCCTGGACGATTGTCGCCCGTTCGCTGTTGAACTTGGATGAAACCGTCGTGAAGGAATAGCCTTGCGTAGGATGGATCTCCCGATCCGTCCCCGGTGTGCATGCTTCTTGTGCGATGCGCATGGAGGTGGGTGGGGAGCTACAATCCCAGCAATTTCGTCGCGTTCCCGTGCATAACCTTCGCCAGCAGTTCCTCTGGCAACTTGAGTTTCTCGAATAACTCAAACTGCGGCACCGCCTGCTCAGGCGCGAGGAAATCGGTGCCAAACAGCAAGCGATCGGCGCGGCGAATCAGAAACTCGCGCCCAAACTTTTCATCGCGGGCGATGGCGTTCGCGCCGCTCCCAGCCGAAAGATCGCCAAAGATGTTGGCGTGCTTCTCCATCAACGCGTCGATAGCGCCGCCGGGCTGCACTTCGCGCTTGGGATAGCCATCGAGTTCCGCCTGGGTCGTGCCGCCGGAGATCGACGCCCACCAACCTTGCGCGTGCCCGATAAAATTCACGGTCGGAAACGCCGCCAGCACTTTGGCCAGCCCCGGCAAGCCAGGTATGTCCATGTTGCGTTGGTTGTCCATGTGAAACAGCACTGGCAACTTCACCGCCGCGATCGCTTCATAGAGCCGCATGTTGCGCGCGTCATCGATTGCGATGCCAGTCTTGTGTTCGCCGAAGCCGCGCGCGCCGGCGTCGACCCACTTTTGCAAGATCTCCGTCAGTCCTTTGACGCCACCTTGATAGCTCGTGCGCGGATCGATACAGCAGAAGGGAATCAAACGCTCGCGATGCGGCTTGGTTTGCGCTAGCACGAAATCCGTGGTCAGCAAATAGCTCGACGACTCTGGCGAGACCAGCGGCAGCACCGCCGCCTGACCGATATCGTGCGCATCCATCCAGCGCAGCAGCACTTCAGCGGTGAGCGGTTGCGTGGAGTTCCACGTTTGCCCGAGATGCGTGTGGATATCGAAACGCTTGCCTTGCATTTGCT
>JBGSHH010000727.1:0-6998 GCA_041752355.1 Pirellulaceae bacterium
CGGGGCGTTACCCTTATCTCTGCACCTTTCCCGGGCACTGGATGGTGATGAACGGGGAATTGGTGGTGGAGTAGGAGGAATTCCGCCGAGCCGAAGATGGTGACGAGGCGTCTACTTCGGCGAGACGGGCCACCCGCCAAACCCCGTTTGGCTCGCAGGGACGACGATGGTTTGACATCGCGACACAACTCGTTATGATAAAGGGAGCAACGTCTTCAAGGCGTCATCCCCTGACGCCCTGCCGCACAGGTTGGTTCTGGCACCGCTCATCCGGTTTCTGCACTGGTGAGGAGCGTGCTGGCTTTCGCCGCTTGGTTGGCTGCTGGTAACACACACACCATTCCTAGCGAGAGCGCGATCATGCCCACACTGCTGGCATTTTTTGGCATTGGAACTTACGAACTCATCGCGGTGATGATTGTCGTCCTGTTGTTGTTTGGGAATCGACTTCCCGGCGTCATGCGCAGCATGGGACGCGGCATCAAGGAATTCAAAGAGGGAATCAACGATCCCTCGTCCAACGATGATGACGATGCCGATGAGCAGGCACCCAAGAAAAAGGCGAAGGAAAACCCCTACAGCGACGAGTAATGGGCGCGCTGAAGGCGGCTTTTTGCCATTTTTCGCTCGGGAAAAAGACACCAACCATAGCCTGTTTGGAGGTTTGCGATGCTCGGCCTTAGCTTTCAAGAATTGTTCGTTGTCGCGGTGGTGGCCGTGCTGCTGTTTGGCAGAAACTTGCCCAACGTCGCGCGCTCGTTCGGTCAGAAATACAAGCAATTCCGCTCGGGCCTCAACGAATTGCAATCAACACTCAACGTCTCCGAACTGTACGACACATCCTCCCCGTCCCCCCGCGCCAAATCCGCCAAGAAGCGAGTTTACGACGATTACGACGATCGGGATGAAGTTTCCGCACCCAAGTTTGAGCCACCCCCAGCCGAACCGCAAGCCGAGAAGAACGACACGGAAGCGGCCTAACAGGCTAGTGCGAAACTGCCGTTCGTAATGGCCGGCTTGTGGAGGGTGGACTCTGGTCAAGCCTTTGCCGATAGTTTATATTCCTGGCACAAGTGGGGGCGTTTAGCTCAGTTGGTTAGAGCGCCATGCTCACACCGTGGAGGTCACAGGTTCGAGTCCTGTAACGCCCACTTGTTTCTTTGCCGCTCACCCGCCACAGCGTGGCGGCGGCTTCTTGGCAAAATTGTAGGATTTGCAAAACTTTGCCGATTGGAACGGTCGATACTGGTTGATTCGTCGTTTGGAATGGATCGCAGGTTATTCGCCGTAAGTCATTGCTCAGCAACAGCTTGTCGCGTTACATGACAATTAGGCCCGCCTCGCGCCTTCAGTTGGCACGATAATCGCACTGGGTTGGCCTAGCGGAATGGATTCCGCGAACCATTGTCTGTCCCGCAGGCGGCTTCCGGACGTCTGCTTCCCTAGTACGGATACTAGGTGCCTCTATGCTAGTTGTTTCCGAAGCCACGCTGTTGATTACCCTGGTGGTGGTGCAAGTCGTGGGGTTGCTCTCCCTGGTATGCGCTCGCTTGAAGTGCCGAGCCATCTTGAATCACTGTTTTCGCGTAGGCTTCCTCGTTTCGCTGCTGGCGGTCGGGTTTGCCACCATGTGCGCCGTGGGCTGTGCTAGCGACTGGTGGGTCTCCTGTAGCACGACGTTGGCGTTGATGGCGGTCGGTGGGACGATCGACTGTGGCCGCTCGGTGCCGTCCCCTGCATTCTAATGGCAACGTGGCCCTAGCCCGATCAATCACAAACTTGGTTGTGATTTAGTCGCAAATCTGCCATAATAGAACTTGCTAGGTTTTCTCGGCGCCGACCTCTGTTGGCCCTCGCCCCGAATTCCGTTACGGGGAGGTGGATTTGCAGGCACACACGGCCATATCACGCCTTGGCTCGCTTTTGCCTGCATCTTGCTCACGCGTCGCGTGGGAATTTCGCCCCCAACTATCGCACGGATCGCGAGCAACACAGCGAGGCAAGTAGATGAATAATTCCAAGCCGAAGGTTTTTGGTCCCGTCCGCGCGGTTTGTCCCGTCTGCGGGAAAACAGCCTATTCCCAAGGTGGAATCCATCCGCAGTGTTCCGTCAAACGAGCCGATACGGTCGCCAGGCAGGCGAAACTTGCGGCGCTCGCGATTGAACCTGAGTCCCCTCATTAACCGCAGCAACCCTCAGGCATTACGAATTACCTCAACGAGTGACTGGCGATCACGCAGACAGAATAGTGTGCCATGCTGATCCGTGTCGGATGTGAACTCGAGTTCACGTTTCCCGAACCCACGCCTGTCATTTTAATGCTCAGCCTGCATCCATTGCGGGCACCGACCATTCGCAGGTACGAGAATCTTCGTGTCGAGCCGTCGGTCCCGATTTCGCATTACTACGATACGAACGGCAATCATTGCGGACGACTAGTCGCGCCAGCGGGGCATGTCGTGTTTGGCAACGACGCCGTGGTCGAAGACTGCGGTCTGACCGATTTGCAAGTTTCGAACGCGCCGCAGATTAACGTGCAAGACTTGCCGCAGGAGGTCTTGCCCTTTCTGCTCGCGAGTCGATATTGCGAGGTCGATATCGAGTTAAAGGAGTTGGCGTGGTCGCTGTTTTCGCAATCGACGCCGGGCTGGCCGCGCGTGCAAGCGGTCTGCGACTTCGCGCATCGCCACATTCGCTTCGATTATCAACAAGCGCGCGGCAATCGTACGGCGCTCGAAGCCTATCGCGAGCGCGTGGGCGTTTGTCGCGACTACATGCACTTAGCGATCACGCTCTGCCGCTGCCTAAATATCCCGGCTCGCTACTGCACCGGCTATCTCGGCGATATCGGCGTGCCGCAGATGCCCTATCCGATGGACTTCAGTGCCTGGTTTGAAGCCTTCATCGGCGGACAATGGTACGCCTTCGACGCCCGCAACAATAAGCCGCGGATTGGACGCGTCCTCATCGCGCGTGGACGTGATGCCGCCGACGTCGCCATCACCACCACGTTTGGCGTCAATCAGCTCATGTCGTTCAAGGTTTGGACGGACGAGGTGATGGCGACGGAGTTGTGATTGACAGTCCGGTTCGATGCGTCGAACTCGTGCGAACAGCACAAGCTCGACGTGTAGACAGCTGGACTCACCACTACGCCAATCGAAAGACCTTGTTGGGCGAATTCTTTTCCGCGTTAAGAATGAAACTATCGAGGGCGAAGATGGCGTACCAATCGGCGTCGGCTTCACCGTTGATGCTGTCGGCTGCTTCGTCGTCGGCCGCGTTGCCAATGAGGAGATCCATCGCGCTTTGGCGTTGATTGGCGAACCAGAGCAACGCGATATCTTGAAGCGCTTCGTCTGAATCATCCAGCAAATCATCGGCGTAGATCAAGTCTACCGAATTGCCGCCGAGCAGCGTATCGAAGCTATTGCCGCCGATGAGGACATCGAGTCCCGCGCGACCGTAGAGCTTGTCGCTGCCGCCATCGCCGGCGAGCGTGTCGTTGCCGTCGCCGCCATCAATCGTGTCGCTGTCCTCGCCACCGCGCAGGAAGTCGCTGCCAGCGCCGCCATAGAGCAAGTCATTGCCCCCTTGGCCATAGATGAAATCGTTGCCGGCGTCGCCATTGAGCTTGTCGTTGCCGGGGAATTCGGCGGTTTGCAGCTCCCCATTGTCGTCGAGGTAGTCATCGCCATAGATGATGTCGCTGCCGTTGCCGCCGTTTGCCTGATCGTTGCCCGCCCCACCATAGATCAGGTCATTGCCGCCGCCGCCGAGCAAGCGATCCTGTCCATCGCCGCCATCGAGCGTTTCAGCGAGGTTGCCACCTGCCAAGTAGTCGTCCCCTTCGTCACCGTACATCGTGACATTGGCGACGTTGCCAGACACGGTGATGATATCGTTGCCTTCATTGCCACGCACGACGATATCGATGGGACTAAAGCCCGTATAGGGGCGATTGTTGTAGCGCACGGATATTCCGCCACTGCCCGCTTGAATGATGATGCGATCCGACGAGTTGGTGCCATCGACAATCAGCGTGTCACCATCCATGTAGACGGGACTGGTCGGCGGCGCGGAAACCGTGATATCGATCAAGTCGGTATCGACTTGGGCTCCGCCGGATCCTGTGTTGCCAAGATCGTCGGTGTCGATGATTAATACGGTATCACCATAAAAGCCGGTCATTGGCGTAAAGATGAGCGTCTCCAGCACCGCATTCAGACTCGCGAGCGTGCCCGTCAACTGCAAAGTGTCGGTGCCGTTGCCGACGATCGTTACGGCCGCAAAGGGAGCAACGTTCAATCTTCCCTCGCCGCCTGGCAGAGAGAGCGTCGTCTGCACGATAGCGGTGCCTGCGTCGGCGTCGCTGATGCTGATTCCATTGGCGCCTGTAAAGGCGAAGGGCTTGCCGAACAAGGTGGTTATCAGGCTAGGAACGGTGTTAACTGGTGCTTGATTGACAGGTTGTTCGACATTGATGGTGAAGGTGCGCGTGACACTGGTGTTGTCGTTGGGCGCGATATTGCTGCCGCTGTCCGTGAGTACGACGGACACCGTCGCCGTGCCAGACGTTCCCGGAGTTGGTGTATAGGTCAGGTTGCCCGTGGCGGGATCGATCGTCGGATTGGCAGTGAACGCGAGCGTGCCGGTGGTGCCAGTAACTGTCGTGCTGAAGGTCAGAATCTGACTGCTTTCATCCGTTGGACCAGCCGAAATCCCGGTGGCAAAGCCAATAACGGTCTGCGCTGGCGCGCCTTGCATCACGATCGGCGGGTTGCCGACCAAGGAGAAAACTGGCTCATCGTTGACGGCGGTCGCGGTAATCGTAAACGAGCGGACGATACTCGTATTGCTATTGGGCGCCGAATTGGAACCGCTATCAACGAGCGTCACCGAAAAAGTCGCCGTGCCGTTAGTGTTGGGACTGAGTGTGTAGGTGAGTGTGCCGGTGGGACTGATGGCGGGTGGCGACGTGAATGCGATGTTCCCAGTCGTTCCCGTGACAACCACGCCGAAGTTTAGCGTCTGCCCCGACTCATCCGCCGGACCGGCGGAAATGCCCGTGGCAAAGTTAGTTACCGTTTGTGTCGCCGCGTCCTCCAGGACTGTGGGTGGGCTGGCTGGCAGCGAGAACACAGGCGAGTCGTTGATCGCAGTGACTGTGATCGCGACCGTGTCGGTGTCGGTCAAGCTTCCGCCTGTGCCGGTGTTGCCCAGATCGTTCGTCAAGATTGTCAACGTTGTCGCACCCTGGAAGTTTGCCAGCGGCTGATAGACCAAGGTCGCGAGTGTTGCATTGATGGCGGTCAATGAGCCGTCGATTTGAACGCTGCCGCTGCCACTGCCGGAGATCGATGCGCCCCCTTGCGCCGTGGCGGTGAGCGTCCCCACATTGGCTGGCAAACTCACGGTGGTACGAACGGCGGCGGCGCCGGCATCCGGGTCGGCGATGGAAATCAAGGCTGCGCCGGTGAAGGCGAAGTTGGTGTCCTCGTTGGTCGTTACCGTGGCGGGCCGCGTGTTGACCGGTGGCTGATTCGGAAAGACTTGCGCCGAATAGCCGAAGTCGACGTCGGTCCGCGTCAAGCCCACACCAGAAATGCCAGCGGCCTGAGGACCTCCCAACGCCGTCATCTCCGCAATGGACAACGCGCGGTCGGTAAACATGATGCTGCTGACATAGCCCGTGTTCACATCGCCGCTGTCGTCGGTTAGTAGCAGAACGCCGCGTGCTGGATCGGTATTGCTATACAGTGCGAAGCG
This sequence comes from Pirellulaceae bacterium, assembly GCA_041752355.1. Taxonomy (GTDB): domain Bacteria; phylum Planctomycetota; class Planctomycetia; order Pirellulales; family Pirellulaceae; genus JAEZGD01. Next base: position 5,771 of record JBGSHH010000727.1, read on the forward strand.
GCCATCCAAACCAGTGATCGTCTGCGTGCCAACCAGCACGCCGTCGATGTACTTGTTCATCGTCGAGGTAACTAGGTCGAGCGTCACACCGATCCGATGCCAGGTGTTGGCAAGGATGGTTCCCTGATAGCTTCCGCCAATTCCGATTCCACCGCCTGCCGATGAGGGTCGGATAAAGAAGTCGCCATCGTTGCCGTTGCCGTCATTGGTATTAAAGAGCGACGTCCAAGCGTCCGTGTTCGGAACCAGTATATCGAACACGAAAGTGAATTGATTGATGAATGCGCCACCGCCGTTGGGAGCCGCCGCGGTTTGCAGTAGGTAGCCTTGGCTCGCCGTGGCAGCTGGGAATTGCATCACGTTGGCATTGCCGCCAGGGAGCGCTGGCAGTCCGAACGACGAGGCGGTGCCGAATTGTGTTGCACCTTGCGTGGCGGAGCCATTGCGATAGCTCAGTTGTCCGGGCCCAAAAGTGCCGGTGAGGTTGCCATTGGTGAAGTCGAACTGCGTTGTGGTACCAGCAATTACAGGATTGAGAACTACCGTGCGCGGTTCGGTCGGTGTTGTCAGTGTGGCGCCCACAAGAGGCGCAGACGTCTGATCGACATCGACAAAGTATCGCCCAGCGGCGAGTCCGGTGAAGTTGTAAGCTCCACTTGCAGGGGTGAGTTGCGTGCCCGACAGGGCATCGGCGGCATCGAGATTGCCCGAGCCGTTCGTATCGAAGTAGAGCCGCACCGTGACCCCAGCAATGCCGACATCGCCTGCGTTGAATGTGCCGCTGCCATCGAGGTCGCGATAAATCAAGTCGCCAATGGAGCCGGTGGAAGCCACAGCGTTCACGGTAATCGTGAACGTCCGCGTAACGCTGGTGTTCACATTGGGAGCGGCATTGGAACCGCCGTCGACCAGTACGACATTGAACGTCGCCGTACCGGAACTGCCTGCGGTCGGTGTGTAGGTCAAGGCGCCCGTGGCACTGTTGATCGCAGGCGGAGTGCTGAACGTCAATCCTCCGGTTGTGCCGCTCGCGGTAATTTGGAACGTCAACGTTTGGCTCGACTCATCGGGAGGCCCCGCTGAAATGGCTGTCGCAAAATTGCTTACCGATTGAGCGCCGCTATCTTGATTGATCGCCGGTGGGTTGCCTGCCGAGACAAAGCTCGGCGCGTCGTTGATGGCAGTGACTGTGATCGACACACTATCGCTATCGGTCAAGGCACCGCCT
>JBGSHH010000728.1:0-3783 GCA_041752355.1 Pirellulaceae bacterium
TTTCGCCTTGCCAGCAGGCTCGCGGCAGCAATCGGCGAGCTGGGCAGAGAACTGGCATGTGCAATGGACGCCTGAGAGCGAAATCCAACTGGTCGAGGCGGTGCTGCTAGGGGAAACGATCGAACTCGCAGCAGCGTTCAAGTTCAAGCAACTGCTGGAAAGTTGCACTTCCATCGCCGCTGCGGCGCTGCTGGTCAACGATGCTTGCCAATGCGGCTTAATGGCGTCGATGGAAGCGGCGCGCAGAAGATTGCAAGAGCTATCGGCGGTGTCGAGCGACTTCGTCACCATTGCGCCGGCGGCGTATCAACTCGGGTTGGTCGCCCGCTATGGCGATGTGCGCAAGTTCGATCCTAGCCCGCTGCTGCCGCTCATCGAAGAGCTGTTTGTCCAAGGCGCGCTGGCGCTATTGGCGGCGGCCAATTGCGACAATCAAGCCGCCAAGCAGATGCTGATTGCGATCGACGAACTCAACAAGGTCTGTCTCGATTATCACGATCGGATTGACGAGCCGCTCTGGATTGCGCAGTTGCAAAAATTGGCCGATACTGACGATCGCAATGCGATCCTCTCAGGCTATGCGTGCGCGATTTTGCTCGAGCGCGGCCTCATCAGCAACGACGTATTGGCGCGCGAGGTCTCGCGCCGCGTCTCGCCTGGCGTGCCGGCCGACTTGGGGGCCGGTTGGTTTGAAGGCTTGGCGCAACGCAATCGCTACGCTTTGCTCGCTCGGCAGGTGTTGTGGGAACAACTAGCCGACTACCTCGCCTCGCTCGATGACGATCAATTCCGTCGTGCGCTCGTGTTTCTGCGACGCGCTTTCGGTGGCTTTAGTCCGCAGGAAAAGCGACACATCTCGGAAAATCTCGGCCAATACTGGGGCCTGGGGACCGACGTGATGAGCGAACTGATCGAACAACCGCTTACGGAAAAAGAAGAAGAAACACTCCAGGACCTCAACAACTTCGATTTTGACGACTTGTAAGGAAGTGGCTCCATGCCTCTCGAATTGGAACAACTCAAACGCTGGCGTTTGGTGCTGGGCAAAGACTCGCAAGAGGCGCTGGAAGGCATGTGCGCAGGCGGTCTGTCGCTCGACGCGGGACAATCCGAAATGGATGAAGCGCTGGCGGCGATTTACGACGAGACAGGCGAGCAGCAATCGCGCCAGCGCTCGGCGGGTCTAGGTGGCTCGGCGCCTAAACTTTCCAAATGGCTGGGCGACATTCGCAACTACTTCAAAGAGGACGTCGTCACCGTTATCCAACAAGACGCCATCGAACGCCGTGGTTTGCAACAGTTATTGTTCGAACCGGAAATGCTCAAGAACGTGCAACCCAATGTGCAACTCGTTGGCACGTTGATGTCGCTCAAAGGTCAAATCCCCGAACGCACCAAAGAGACGGCGCGGATGGTCGTGCGGGCTGTGGTCGATCAGATCAAGCTCGCGCTCGAGCAAAAGATCCGTCAGGCGGTGATGGGCGCGCTCAATCGCCGCGAACACTCGCCGCTGCCGAGTGCTAGTTCGATCGACTGGAAATGGACCATCGGACGCAATCTCAAGAACTACAATACCGACCTTAAGACCATCATTCCCGAGCGTGTCTATTTCTACTCGCGCGCACAACGCTCGAACAATTGGACCGTAATCGTCGACATGGATCAAAGCGGATCGATGGCCGACTCAGTGGTGTATGGCGCGGTCTGTGGTTCGATCTTCGCGAGTCTTCCAGCCCTCGAGACGCATGTCGTGGCGTTCGATACCGAAGTGGTCGATCTGACCGAGCAATGCGGGAAAGATCCTGTCGATATGCTATTCGGCGTGCAACTGGGAGGAGGCACCGATATCAACAAGTCGGTGGGCTATTGCGAGAAGTTCATTCAAGAGCCGCGTCAGACTTTGTTCATTTTGATCACCGATCTCTTTGAAGGCGGCAATCAAGCGCAATTGATTCGCCGCCTGGGAGACATGGTCGCTTCCGGCGTGCGCGCGATGTGTTTACTGGCGCTGAACGACAGCGGCACTCCTTGCTTCGATGAGAACCTCGCCCGCAAACTCGCAGCGCTGGGCGTGCCATGCTTCGCTTGCACGCCGCAGCGCTTGCCGGAGTTGATGGAAGGGGCATTGCGCGGCGCCGATCTGAAAGCACTTGCCGACCGCATCGCCGAAAAATCGAAAAAGTCGTAGGCGAATGCTTACGGCATGGCCTTGATCCGAATCCGGCGATATTCCATTTGCCCGCGATCTCCTTCCAGGCCGATGCCGCCGGTAGCTGGAAGCGCGAGCGCAGCCTCGAGGACTTCGCCGTTGCAAGTGCAATGGGCGACGTTATCCTTGACGGTGACGACCATTTCGTTCCACTCTTGCGGTTTATATTGCTTCAACTGGGTATACGGACCGGCCAGCAAATAATCGCGACATTGCAACTGGGGGCCCCGGATGAAGACGCCACTGTCCGCGTAAGGAGTCGCGCGGAATTCCAATTTGAGGATGAAGTCTTTGGGGAACTCGGCGGTGGTCCAAAGTTGTTGCACGCGACGTCCTTCCGCTGGCGTCGTCACCACCAATCGCCCATTGATCGCTACATAGCGACCGTCATCGCTGGCGGTCTTGCCATCAAAATTGACCGCGTCTTTCGCAGCCGGCTTGCCTTGGGGTTTCGCGTGATAGCCCCAGCCGGTTAGATCCTTGCCGTTGAAGAGACTCACGAAGCCTTCTTCATTCTGGAAATCATCCGACTCCGTTTCCAAATAGCCGAGCGTGGCGAAGATTGGGCGGAGTGCTTTCGCCCACATCGCATAGCCGGCCTGGTTGGGATGCAGCACGTCGGGGAACTCTGCTTGTTTCGCGTTGCCCTTTTCGTCCGCAAACAGCACCCACGTTTCCATCACGATGACTTGCGGATCCCCTTTGACGGCGGCGGCGTAGAGATCGTTGATTTGCTTGATCTTGTCGGCGGGGCGGCTTTTCGTTTCCGAACTGGGAAACACTTTGCAGAGGATGATCGGCATTTTGTCGTTGTGCTTCTTCAGCGCAGCGATGATGAGTTTAAGATTGGCCGCGATGGTTTCTGGCTCCGCCTTTTCTTCCAAGTCATTGGTACCCATCAGCAACACAACGGCGCGCGGCTTGAGCGAGAGCACGTCTTCTTCCAAGCGGATGAGCATGCCGCGCGTGGTATCGCCGCTGATCCCTCGATTGGCAACTTTCATGTCACCAAAACTCTTGCCCAGATCGTCACCCCAGCCTTGCGTGATGGAGTCGCCGAGAAACACGACGGCGTTTTGGTCCTGCTCGACTTGCTTCGCCCAGCCGCTACGTTTGGCTTGCCATAGATCGCGAAACCAGTCGTAACGTCGGATCGGTCCCACGCCGGGAAGTCCGTCATCGGTGGCGGGGATTTGAAACTTTGCATCGGCCTTGTTCGCGTCTTGAGCGAAGAGCGGCAGGCTCGCAAACAGTCCGACAGTGGCCGAGAGAACTAGCAGGATGAACTTGCGGTGGATCATGGGTTGTTTCCGAAGGTTGAATGCGCGCGGCGAAACATCGAATTTTTCCAATATAAATGATGGTCGCGGCGTCCGCTTCCCTCTTCGCAAACCATCCGCATCTACAGCCTTTCCATCACCCATCATGGCGTGGTGAACGCCAGCACTTCAACCGGTGCGTCGGCGAACGGGGATGACCCACTCGAACGAGCGGAAGCCCTATTCTACCTATTCTTCCATTGCCCCGCAAAATCGCGCCAATCCTACTCGGTGCGAACCTCTATTTGCGTTCGC
>JBGSHH010000729.1:0-2457 GCA_041752355.1 Pirellulaceae bacterium
GCCACACATGCCCGCTGCCGCCATAGTGGCGATGGTAGCGGCGGACGTGGCTGGTCATCAGCCATTGCATCCAGCGTCCCAAGTCGCCATCGTGGCGCGGCCACAGGACGAGGTGAAAATGGTTCGGCATCAGGCAGTACGCCAGCACCCGCATCGACACGCGTTCGCAGGCGTCAGGCAAGAGCTGGATGAACGCCGCATAATCGTCGTTGTTGTGAAACACCTCCGCCCCGCCATTTCCTCGATTGAGGACATGGTAGACCCAGTTTCCCTTCGCTGCTCGTGCGGTGCGTGGCATGTGATGAGCCTATCGCAGGTCGAATTGCCTGGCAAGCAGTTGCCAAAACGTAGAATGTCCCCTTTTCGACCTCTTTCTGGGCTGTTTTGCACCATGCGCCCTACCTCTGAGCATCACTCTTTCTTCCCCTAGTCAAAGCAATGGTCAGTTGTAACACGAACAACTCAATGAAACAGAACACCATTCCCGGGATCCCAAAGCAAAGTAGTAAATCAATGACCTCAGATATTGAAGGCAAATATGAGCCGCAACAGGACAGTGCAAAGGCGGATATGGCGATGTTAATCGGCATGGAAATTCCCGTTGCGACGACTAAGAGTGCCATATCTCCAATTGATAGATTCAGCGAATTAAGCCAATTTCGACTGCATAATGCCCACGTTCCTATCGAAGCCAGCCCCCCGGAAATTAACCCAGCAATACCTGCAACTGGTAGCGTACTCTCGGCCAAATTAAGTCGCAGCAACAGTGCTTCTGTGACAACTGCGATGGTGATTCCGCCAACTGCTGCACCAAGGAACACTCCCCAATAAGGCATGCTGTTTGATTGAATCGTAGAAGACGATGAATCAACATCAACTGTCTGCGAAGGCTGATATGGATTTGGTACGTCAACGTTCATCTTTTGAACTTCTCTCGTTGTTCAAGCATCTCAACCTGTCGCTTGTGATCCGCAGCATTATAGTGTGCTTTCCTCGCTGACGCTTCGGGCTAGTGTGCTCTCCTCGCTGACGCTTCGGGTTGGTCTATTTTGCTCCGCGTAACTTCACGCCAAATAGCGACAGCGCGTCGGCCTGTTCGACGGCTTCGGGATCGAGTTTGGCCAATTCCGTGAGTTGATCCTTCGCGGCTGGGAGCGGACAGGCACGCAAGTAAGCAACGATCGGAATGCGCAACCACTGCGATTCTTTGTCGGTCGATTTAAAGAGCGCCACCAGCGCGTCGAGGCTCTCCCAGTCTTGCCAACGCGCCAGATCGGGAATCACCACGCCTGCCAGTTGAGGGCGATCGAGCACCAGGCGAAACGACTGGGCGATGCGCATGCGTTGGAAGACATGCTGCTCCTCGCCGTGAAACCGCAGCGCCAGCAACGCCGATTGCAAATCTTCTTCTGGTGCGTTCTTATTTCGCAACAACTTCGCCTCCACGACTTGCAAGCCCGCTTCCCCTTGCAGCGATAGATAACAGGCGACGAGCGCATCGAATCCGCCGGGCGGACGCTTGGTGGATGTGGTGAGCAACGCTTTCAACTCGGCGGCGTCTTGGGCGGTGCCGCATAGTCCGAGCATGGTGAAATACAGTCCGCGATGATGCTCAGGCGTTTTGTCGTTGCGGATCCATTGCCACAGTTGCGCGCGTTTGATTTCGCCCGCGAACGCCTTGAGATCGGCAAACGGCGCGGCGGCGAACTCGCCATAGGCATCGTCGGCGATGAGCGCATCGGCATGTTCCAGATGCCGATAAAACCATTGCCAACGGGCATTGCCTGATTCGGGAAGTTGGCGCGCGGCGGCGAAGTATTTCGCGCGCTCGGGGGTAAGTTCGACGAGCGGCGACCAACTAATTTCCGCGTTGCCTGCTCCCGTCAGCAGCCACTTCGAGCCGATGCGCGGCGATTCGAGCATCTCGCATTGGAATTGCTTGACCCCGCGCAGTTGCTCTTGACCGCGAAGTACCTCCACGACCGCCAGCGTGACCTTCATCAGAGGCACGATATCGTCGCTATTGGTGTCGGCTTGCACCTTCACCGCCTGCGCAATGAGAGCGGAATCGGCATCGCGCGCACTTTGCAGCCAGGTCGGCGAAGTTGCCTCGCAGAAGGGACAGGCCGTTGCGCTCGTCGTCCAACAAGCTAGCGCCACAAGCAAACCCACCATCGACCGCCCATTCATTGCCAGCATAGCGTTCACTCCGTTGATAGCACGCGTGATCCTTCGCGCTTCCATGGTTATCGAACGGTTGATGTTAAGGGGATCAATCAGAATTCTTCGTCCCAAGTATCTCCGTTCAATTCTTCCCCATCGCGAGAGAAGCGGGTTTCCGAATACTGTTCTTTGTACTTGGCGAAATCAAACTCCCGCACATTTCCGTCCGCGAACACAACATGCGGAATTGAATGATAATGTTCGCCGGTGTGTTGGCGCGCCGGGCGCGGCTCC
>JBGSHH010000730.1:0-6614 GCA_041752355.1 Pirellulaceae bacterium
GAATTGAAACTTGCCGCCGGCAGCACGCCGGTCTGGATCACCTTCAAACGCAAAATGCCAGCCAACTTTGGCCTTCGGATGTATCTCGTCGATTTGCCACCCGATCAGAAACTCGGCCTGTTTCACGGTAAAGAGAACGAAACCGACGCCTATGTGAAGCTGCCTGCCGGACTGGCGAAGGTGGAGTTCGCGCGGCAAGGTGGCAAGTTCATCTGCCGCATCAACGATGAGGACGCCGCGATAACGGTGGTCGATGCCGCGACGGCGAAAACCACCAGCGTGCTTGGTTTCACCTTGCCGGCTGGTGCCACATGCGTCATCGCTGGCTGTGAATTTGCCGCGCGATAGGCTGCGAGCAAGTAGCGACAGCAATCAATGCGAACCGACGAGCGCGCCTCGACGAGGGCGGAAGAAGCTGCTGACTAGATGTGGTTGACCCGCGAAGTCGACTTGCAGTCCGCAACCTAGCACGCGCGCGTTTCCGACCAAGTCCCAGCCTCGTGCCGCCTCGCTCGCAAAGGAGGTCAAATCCGGCTCCGGTAGAATCTGCCAGGAGTCGTCGCGATAACCACGAATGATTGTTCCACGGGTACCGAGCCACGTGTCATGAGCGAAGGTGATTTCCGTCGGCTCGGGAGCAATCGTTGGCGAGTTGGCTTTGGCAACCGCTGGCAACAGACCGACCATCGCATGCTGGGCTCCATCGCGATCGATCAGGCGATCGCAAAGATATGCCAGGCCGCTTCCTTCCGCATAGACGCGGCCACCTTGGGCCACGAAGTTGCGAAGTGACTGTTTGAAGCAATGATTTTTCGACAAGGCTTCCGCATGACGTTCGCACGGCCCGCCAGCGATATAGACCACGTCGGTCCCCCATGGCAAGGCTTCATCGCGCAGCGGAGAGAAGTCGCAGATTCGCGCGCCGCGGGCCTCGAGCAAGTCGAGCGTATCCGCAAAATAGCTACCAAACGCTTCATCGAAAGCCACAGCGACGCTAATGGTATCGTCGCCATCGGTGCGGGCGAACAAGCGACTGCCTGGCGGAATGGGAGGCGTCGCATGCGCGATCTTCAACAAACGATCGAGTTGCAAGGAGCTTTCCAATTGCAGCGCCAACAGATTGGCGACTTCGCGACACGTCAGATCGCGCGACAGGTTCACCATGTTATCGGTGCACGACGCATTCAGATAACCCAACACCGGCGCGCCGTAGAGTGCTTCCAATGATGTTCGCCAACGGCAAGCTTCGGCCGCGTCACGCACGCCCAGTAAGATCAAGCCAGCCAATGAAGGCGGGACGCTGGGCAAGAGACAAGGAGCGACATGACGTACATCAATCGCCACGATCGCCGGCAAGTCAAGCCAATCGCAAAGGGTGGTCAGATTCGCGCGCTGACCAGCCTGTATCCCAGCGGTGTACTGCCCTTCGACGAGCGAAATCTTTGAGGCGATGGCGCCGTTAGCGAAAATCTCACGGCAGGTAAGCCGCGACATCAACCAACTGTCCAAATGGCGCTGGCTCTTGTCCGTGATACAACGCGCGGCATGCAAGGGACACAATCGCGCCGCGGAGAGGAAGGATTGAGGATGTTGATTGTGACGCCTTAAGACTTCCAACAGCGCCCAAGAGAGCGGGGCGACATCCACATTCGGCTGAGCGGTTCCCAGGGCAATCCGCGATAGAGACGACATACTGGCGGGCTCGACTTGGGTGGTTCGGTGAGGGATAAGGCCAGGCTGTTTGAATACAACCCGCGAACGACCTTGCCTTCATTCTTCGCGGCCATGCGGGAGCGGTCAAGTAGATGGGCGAATTACATCTGCAAACGATGGATAACTTTCTCTGTACTTTGTGGCAACAACTATTTAGCAATGAATCGACCACTGGCAAAGAGGTGCCAAAGTTGACAAAACCGCCCACCCATGCTAGGGTTACGACGTTGCATCTCGAAGATCCGTTCTATTCGTTAGCCTGGGGTAAGGTCAGCGACTCACTGGCTTCTAGGCTTGGCCTGCCATCCAGCGCGATCGACACGATCGCGCATTTAGCGCAGACCAAGCCTAGCAGGCCGGGCGCGGCAAAGTTCCTAGGCGACCAGTTGCTTAGGCTTAAACCGCGCATGACCCAAGAACATCGGCCCGTTCACCTGGTGGACGCGGGCCAGCCTGCTAAGTTGGACACACTTACTCCAACCATCGTTTTGGATGAGGATCAATCGCTCGCGACCGCCATCGCCCCCGATCCGATCTTCGTCTCGCAGTCGCTCTCCGAGCAAGACGACATGCTGGCTCGTTGCGAACAACGCGTCGGCTACACCTTCAAACAACGCGCGTTGCTCAAGTCAGCGCTTACCCATGCCTCGGGCGCCGATCACCGCCTGGCATCCAACGAGCGAATGGAATTCCTCGGGGACGCGATCTTGGGCTACGTGGTCTGCGAGTTGTTGTTTCGCGCCTTTCCGGAGTATCTCGAAGGCGATTTAACCAAGATCAAGTCGGTCGTGGTGAGTCGGCAGACATGCGCCAAAATCAGTAATAGCCTGGGTCTGCAAGAGTTTTTGATCGTCGGCAAAGGAATGGCGTCGAGTCAATCGGTACCCCCTTCATTGATGGCCGATGTATTCGAGTCGATCGTGGCGGCCATGTATCTCGACGGAGGCGAGCCAGTAGCGCGCGCATTCATCGAACGGCATCTGGTGCCCGAGATTGAATTGACGCGGGCCGGCGAAATGGGTGGCAATTATAAGTCGCAGTTGCAACAACTCGCGCAGCGCGAGTTCGGCAGCACGCCGGTCTATCAATTGGTCGATGAAAGAGGCCCCGATCATAGTAAGTGCTTTAAGATCTCGGCGCAAGTCGGTGGTCAGCGCTACATGGCGGCCTGGGGACGCAACAAGAAGGAAGCGGAACAGCGCGCGGCCAGCAATGCGTTAGCGGAATTGATAGGTTTGGCCGCTCCCTATCCTTCTGATTGAGAGTGGCGCATGGCCGTGAGATGTGTGGCGCTACTTGGCAGCGGACTGGACGGTCAGTTGGCTATCGCGCTCTTGCAGCAACAAAACATCGAGGTGATTGCCGCCACGCTACAAACCGTTTTCACGTCACATGCGGACGCGGTAACGAGGGCGGCGGCGAAGCTTCATGTTCCCTTGGAAATCATCGCCGCAGATGGAGAGTACTTCGAACGATTACGACATCCACGGTTTGGCTACACGCGCGAGATGGCGCCTTGCTTGGATTGCCGCGTGTACATGCTGCGAGCCGCGCAGCGACTGAGAGAGGAACGGGAAGCGAATTTTATCGTCACAGGCGATGTCGTCGGACAACGCTTGCCTGGGCAAACGAAGCGCGATTTAGCGCTCGTCGATTTTCATGCCGGTGTCGAAGGAGAGGTATTGCGACCGTTGTCCGCTCAACTGCTGCCGGAGACGAAAGTGGAACGAGCGGGAACGGTTGATAGGAATCTCCTACAAACCTATCAGGGGCGAGGTCGCGAAGCGCAACATCGGCTGGCGCGGAGTTTCGGATGGGATGAAGTGCCGGCGGTGACGTCGGGTTGCTTGCTGGCAGACGCCGCCTACGCACATCGCACGCGCGACCTTTTGCACCACTGGCCCCAAGCGCCGCCGGAGCAATTCGCGGCTTTGCGCTGGGGACGGCACTATCGGGATGCCAGCGGGACGAAGTTCATCGTCGGGCGCAAAGCGGCGGAGAACGAGCAGCTCGCGGCGTGGTTTTCGGAACAGGCTGAGGGTTGCGGCTTGCTGCTGACGCCAGCGGACTTCATAGGCCCGACGGTGGTGGCAGTGTCCTCACTGCAGGAAGAAGCGGCGCTGCTCACGGCCGCGCAGTTGGCGTGGAAGCATCGCAAGGTCGTGCCGGAACAATCGGCACATGCGGAGTTTCACGCGCGCAGGACCGGCGGAGAGAGCGGTCGCGTGAGCATGTCCGTGGAAGAACTAGCGGGCTATGACGAATCGCGGATGACGCGACTATAGCCAACTGGCCTCTCGACCACGACGGCGTTGGCCGCGAGTAGGTCCCGACAAATTGCGCGGCGCAGGTGGTATCGGCCGCTGGATGGCTTGGGCAATATTTGCCCCAACCGCCTCCAACACGACCAGACCCAGCACAAAGAGAACGCCCCAATAGTTTGCCAAGATAGTCATCGCTTCGCCTCCGGTGACATGTTCGCCACGCAAACATAGATTGCGTGACGTGCGAGGCAAATGAGCCAGACGAGAATCTTGGTGTCGTTACTTGGCTTCCATCAATCGGCGACGTTCTTGTTCCAAAGGAAAGGCTTCGTAGGTGGTCAAACCCAAGGCTTGCTTGCTCATCGAGATCACTTTGCCAGTGTTGCCGGTGGCTGGCTTTTTGAGCTGTGCCCGTTCGGCATCGGCCCGCTTGAGTTTGCTATCGAGTCCCTTAGCTTCTTTGTCCAAACGGAGCAATGCACTGCGAAAACCGGCCTGCGATTGCTGATAACGATTGGCCAGACTAACGCGTTGCGCTTGCACGGCGGAGGCGGCGGCTTCGGCGGTGGCCAAACTGCGACTGATACGCGCGGCGGTGATTTCCACGGCGCCGATGTCGCGGAGGATCTGGTCGCGAATAATCGGATTGCGCTCGCGATCCAACTGCCGTCGCAGCGCGAACAAATCGCCTGTGACGTTCGCCAGATCGCGATCGATCACGGCGGCTTGGGCGTTGAGTTGCGTCAATTGACTAACGAGCGGAGCATCGGCTTTGTTATACGTATCCTGTTCGGCTCGGGCTTCCTCTTGGATTTTGTTGCTGCTGGCGATCAATTGTTCGCGACGCGAGGCGATGTCGATGGCTTCTTGTTCGAGATTGGCGAGCGTCTGGCGTTTGATCTTTTCCGCCACCTCGATTTCTTCCGTTTTCGCATCGTCCTTGGCAGTCGCGAAGACGGCGAAAGCGTCGGTGACGCTGGCCCGTCCTTCATCGAGCAACGGTTTGTGCGTGCCATCGAGTCGCGCGGCGATCTTGCGGTGTGCGGCCGCGAGAGCGGCCTCGGTCACTGCCCCATCGGCGGGCCCTTCGAGATAGCCGATCATCCGCCCCAGATAGCGAATCAACTCTTGCTGGCGTTGTTCGCGGGCCCGCAATTCATCCTCGTCCTTGAGATCCTCGGCGGCATCTTGCTCGAGCAACTGACTTAGTTTATCGAGTTCGGAAAGCGAGGCGGTGTGATTCTTCAATAACATCGAGAGCCAACTCTTGGCTCGCCAGGCGGCGAGATCGGTCTTGCCCCCCGCCAAGTACTGATCGACGAGTTCGGCGGCGTCCGGGTAGCGCCCTTGCTGCATCTTGACCAAGGCCATCGCGTAGAGCGCCTGACGATCGCCAGGGTTCTGTTCGACATACTCGCGATAGAGGTCGTCGGCCGCCTTACGCGCCGCCGGTTTAGTGTCCCAACCGGTCGTCAACAATTCGTTGATCGAAGCACGTGACGCATCAGTTTGCGCCACGGCGATACGAAAACCCAACAGGCTTGAGCCTAAAAGAATCGTTAAACTAATGATGCGTATTAACATGGTCGCTTCCTTCCCCATAAAACGGTAGGCGACCCGCCCTGAATCTATGTTATCCTATAGACAATGCCGACCGCGAACAAGCAATTGCTGGCGAAACTCCGCATCTACTTTGAGAATTATGACCATGCGTAAAGCCCTCGCTTTAATGATGTTGGCCGTTCTTGGCGGCATTTTTTCCGGGTCAGCGAGCGCAGACGATCTTTTACTTGGCCAATCGGTCGCGGCCTGGCAAAGGGAGTTGGCTTCGCCCCAACCGCTAACTCGCCGACAAGCGGCGGCCAATCTGGCGAACAGGGCGAGTCCCGCATGTATCACCGGGCTGAAGAGCCAGGACGAGGTGGTACGGTATTGGTCGGCGCTGGGTCTGGCAATGCGCATCGGACAACTGCCCCAAAAGAGCGCCGAACAAGCGGAATTGGTGAAAGTTCTCGCTGCACAACTCACGGATGGTTCCCCCAGCGTGCGGACGGTCGCAGCGTTCGGTGTCGGTCAGGGAGGAAACACCAAGACGGCGGTGCCGATCTTGATCGGACTGCTGGACGATCCGCAACCAGCGGTCGCCACACAGGCGTTGAGCTTTCTCGATCAGCTTGGGGATGCGGGACGTCCGTATGAAGCGAAGCTAAAAACTATCACGCAGTCCGGTACGGAGTACCCGAAGCGACTAGCCGAGCGGATGCTGAAACGATGGAATCCATAGACGGTTGTCGCGCCCCATGCGCTCGCCCTACTGAAAATCGGGTTGACTTGTTACACTCGGTGCCAGACATGTTTTCGCCTTCCGTCGAGCACTATGGTCAACACGCTCTATCTTCCCGAACTTCGCGAAATGCTCGCTGAGGGCAATGACCTTGAGTTGCGCGAGTTCTGTACGGCGCTGCATCCCGCCCGCACTGCCGAGTTCATGGAAGGCTTGAGTTCCGACGAGTGCTGGGGGGTCTTGCGACACGCCGAACCGCAGTTAAGGGCGGAGATTTTCGCCTACTTCGATCACGATCGACAGGTCGAGATCATCGAGTTGCAGGATCGCACCGAAGTCGCGCAGTTGCTGGG
>JBGSHH010000731.1:0-2837 GCA_041752355.1 Pirellulaceae bacterium
AAACGTCGCAACGAATGCTTTTACCGCGGCTCCCAGAGAAGTACAGGCTGCGGACAATTGGCGGCAACACTCCAATAAATTAGTTTCCCACGCCATCGACCACTGCGTTGTTTCAAGGCGCGGCATGACTCCATCGGTCGGCATCGCCTGAAACGTCGTGGCGAGCTGCACGATGTTTTCCTCGATCTCGCCATATTGCTCGCGAGAATGCTGCGTGGACTCAGGCCACCTTAAACGCGGTACTTCAACATCGCGACCCGAAATCCAAAGTCCCATTGCCCGATAGGCGGTCCATCCATTGGATTCGGGCGCGTGCAGGGCGGCGGCATAAGCATTGAGTTGGTCGCGCCGTACGCATAGGCGCTCGTTCAGAGCCACCCAATCAGAGGCATTCTCTTTGCCACGATTCTTCCAAGAGACTTCCAATTGTTCGAGAAATCGCCGCTTCTCGGCCTTGTTCGAGTGAAGTTCCACACAGCATTCACCCAATCCGTGCTCTCTTAGCCGGCGATGGACCACGTCGAGGGCGGCGGTCTTTTCGGCAACGAACAGCACCGTTTTGCCAACCGCTAGGCATTGCGTGATGAGATTCGCAATCGTTTGGCTCTTACCCGTTCCGGGTGGACCGACAATCACCAAGTCATGGCCTTCGGATGCGGCCATGATGGCGGCAAGTTGCGATGAATCGGCGGGCAGGGGATGCACAAGGTCTTTAGGACGATAGCGAGTGTCGATTTCATGGGCCTGAGGCATCGGTCCCACGCCCGCGGTCTTAAAGGGCTTGTCAGGATCATGAATCAAATGACGGACAACGCGATTGTTTTCCAATTGTCCTACGCGATCGACCAAGTCTCTCCACATCAAATACTTCGCAAAGGAAAAGGGAGCGATGGCGGCTTCTTCGATCACTTCGAAGCCGGGGATATCGCGCACCGCTTGCCGCATGCGATCAAGGACTAACGAAACATTCACACCGCTGTCATCAGTTGGCAGATTAGACTCGAACGCCGTAAGATCGCAATCGAAGTCCTTCTTCAATAGTTGCAGCAAGGTGGCGTTAAAGCGGACATCATCTTCGTGACTGGTCAGATAGAATGGAGATGAAGCGCTGCGCCGAGACAATTGTACCGGTATCAAGAGCAATGGTGCTTTGTACGTCTTTTCGTCATTGGGGGCTTGTTTCCATCGCAAAAAGCCAACAGCGAGATACAGCGTATTCGAACCGCCTTCCGCCAAGTCATTCCGCGCCTTGCGAAACAATGCGGTCAGTCGCGAGTCGAGGTCGCGAAGTTCCACGGGACAGACGACTTCGTCGCGGTCCAGCGCGCGCCGAGCAAACTCCCAGTCGAGATCCTTTTGGGTGCGCTTTTGATGCAATTCCGTGTCGCGTTGGCCCACGGAGTTTCCATCCGCGAGCGAAATCAGCCGCAGGCGCGCGCCATCGGCCAATCGATCTTCCAACCTAGAGACGTTGGGACATAGGACTGGCACCGTTTGCTTAGTGGGACGAAAGTTGAGCAACCGGTTTCGCAACGACAAATCGAGCAGCTTCCTTTGCCAACGCTCGATCCGCCCCGCAGGCGTCGTTGGAAGTTGCATGGTCTCGGAGGCCGGCGTATTTTCATAACCTGGTGAAGCAGGCAACGGAGGTGGGGCGTCATTCTCACCTGACTGATCGACTTCATTGCGGACTGTGTGCGAGGCCAATGGGCGAACTTCCGACATCCGTGCGCGCGATACGTCGATCACCGCAACAAACAAATGCTCTTTCTCCTCCGCAAGGGCGCTCCTGGCCACCGAAATTGCGTCGGGAAAGCGCGGCGGAGGACGATGCGTGACCAAAGTCGTTTCGAATACGATCAATTCCTTCGCATCAATCGCCTTGCGAACTTCGCCACAATCCCGTTCGACCAGTCGCTTGAACGATTTTTCGACGAGCCAAACACCGACAAAGCAGTGTCCTTGCGTCATGATCAGCACGGGGTTAAGGCCGAGGGCTTCGATGCCTGAAGCGAACAGCAAAGTCGCATCGAGACACGTCGCCAATCCATCGCTAAGAACGGTTCCCACGCGGCGCGTTTTTTGTCCAACCTGCTCGAAACTACTTGGTGGATTGGCATACACGAGCGAGCGCCCTGCAATCGCCGACCACAGGGCCGCTGCCAGCATAAAAGCGCGATTTGGATCGCGCGACTGATAGCCATCCAAGGACGTCGAGTGACCATGCAGGCCCAATACTTCGGCAGTCAGCCGCAGAAGCGCCGCCAACGCGGGATCGTTGGGGGTTACAAACGCTGGCAGCAATTCACCCATGCTCGACATGCCGCCCCATTCGTCGCGGGCGAGTACACGTAACAAATGGTTTGAATCGCAAAGGCAATTTCGCGATTGTAGCAAACGAAAGTTCAATACGCCGCGTTCCGCCTCATCCAGACCATCGAGAAAACTGGGATCAATGTCGAGGTCGACATCTCTTAGCACTAACCGTTCTGAAGCTCCAAGGCGATCAATGATCCACTTCTTCGGTCGCGCGAATGCCGGCGAAGCAGTGAATTCAAGGATCAACGTGTTGAGTTCGAGGCCCTCGGAATTGTCGATCACAACGCTTCGCAATAGAGGCACCGCATTTTGCCATGCGGCATAGTTGAATGATTCGGCGACATCGACCAACAATTTGGGAGCAGACCTACCGCTCGCCAATTCAGGCGAATCAATCGGGTCATTATCGATCATTGACGCTGCCTCAAAGGGGAATCAGGATCTAGCCGTCTGGAGAGTCTTTAACCAAACCAGTGGACAAGCGATTTAGATTCTAGCTATGGAACTGCGGCATTGGA
>JBGSHH010000732.1:0-3779 GCA_041752355.1 Pirellulaceae bacterium
ACCAATAACAGCCCGGAAATGCTCGATCAAGGTTTTACGCATTGCTTCCTGGTGACGTTTCGCGACGAAAAGGGGCGCGATGAATACTTGCCGCACGCCGAGCACAAGAAGTTCGTCGAGTTGGCTTTGCCGAAGATCGAAAAGGCCTTTGTGATCGACTATTGGGCCAAGTAGTTTGCCGCAACAAGCAGTCCTTGTGGAGAACGTTATATGGCAGGGCGACGCTGCTTCGGTCTGTTCATCGGCGGCATTGTGCTCGCGTATTGCGGTCAAGTCGAGGCGGTGGAGGAAGCCGCCTGGCAACCGCTGCGTAAGGACTATGCCACCGAAGTGCGCGCCGTCGTCGCTCGCTATTGTCATGAATGCCATTCCGGTGACACGACTGAAGCGGAGATCGACCTGGCGATATTCGCCTCGTTGGAGGATGTGCGCAAGCATCCACGCGTTTGGCAAAAGGTTGCGGAAATGCTCGAAAGTGGGCAAATGCCGCCGAAAGATGCCCAGCAACCCTCCGACGGCGAGCAAAAACGTTTGCTGGCGTGGGTGCGACAGTATCTGACGCTCGAAGCCGAGGTGCGCGCCGGCGATCCCGGGCCCGTCGTGCTGCGAAGATTGAATAACGTCGAGTACACGTATACCGTGCGCGACTTGACCGGCGTCCCAACGCTCGATCCGGCTCGCGAATTCCCCGTAGATGGCGCGGCGGGTGAAGGTTTCACCAACACGGGACAAGCTTTGGTGATGTCGCCAGCGTTGGTGACCAAATATCTTGATGCTGCCAAGGACATTGCCGATCACGCGATCTTGCTTCCAAGCGGCATTCGCTTCTCGCCGCATACCACCAGAAGCGATTGGACGCAGGATACGCTGACGGAGATTCGCGACTTCTATCGTCAGTACACCGACCCGCGCGGAGGTGACAAGGTCAATTTGCAAGGAGTTGTCTTCGATACGAACCAAGGAGGAAGACTGCCACTGGAGAAGTATCTGGCCGCTTTGTTGACGGAACGGGACGCCATCGCTAGGGGCAACAAAACATGGGCGGAGGTGGCGAAAGAACAGGGTTTAAGCGCGAAGTATCTGGAATTACTCAATCGACAACTTGCCGGTCGTGGCGGCGAGGGTTCCTCGCTCTTGCTCGACGATCTTCGTCGTCGCTGGAAGAGTGCTCAGCCAGCGGACGCCGCTTCGCTCGCCGCAGGCATCGCTCGTTGGCAGCAATCGTTGTGGCGGTTTACGAGCGTCGGTCACATCGGCAAGGTGAACGGTCCGAAAGCATGGATGGAAGCTGTTGATCCGCTGGTCACACGGCAGGACTTCAAATTGAAGCTGCCAGAATCTAAAGCTGGCGATGATATTACGCTGTACTTGTCGGCAGGCGATGCAGGCGATGGATCCGAGCAGGACCACGCTGTTTGGGAACGGCCTCGACTGGTCGCCCCCGGTCGTCCCGATTTGTTGTTGCGCGACGTGCCTGCATTGATGGCCGAGTTGACTTCAGAGCGCGCGAAACTATTCGCCAGCACTTCGCGAGCTTTAGCCGCCGCCGCGGCAGCGAGCGCCGCTAGCGAAAAAGTTGATCTGGCGGTGCTGGCCAAGCAGCATGAAGTCGATCCTCCGGTACTCGCCGCCTGGCTGTCGTATCTGGGAATCAACCTCCAGCGCGAAGTAAACTACGGCACACTGCTCACGCGGAAAGAAGAACGGGGTGCAAAATACGATTTCATCAATGCTTGGGCGAGCGATGATGCTTTGAGTGTGGTGGCGAATTCTTCCGATCAGCATGTGCGCATTCCTGGCAACATGCTGCCGCACAGCATCGCCGTCCATCCTGCCCCCAAGTTCACGGTGCTCGTCGGGTGGCGCAGTCCGATCAGTGGAACGGTACGCATTTCCGGCAGCGTCCAGCATGCGCATCCCGAGTGTGGCAACGGTGTCGCGTGGGTGCTTGAAGTGCGTCGCGGCAATTCTCGTCAGCGATTGGCCAGTGGCAATAGTGAAGGTGCCAAAGTGATTGCGCTGGGAACACACGAGAATATCAAAGTCACGGAGGGCGATGTCGTTTCGCTGGCGATCAGTCCGCGCGATGGAGATCATTCGTGCGACTTGACAGCCGTCGATCTCAAACTCACCGATGGCGACAAAGAGTGGAGTCTGTGGCAGGACGTTTCGCCGGATATTCTGGCAGGCAATCCGCATGCCGATCGGCACGGCAACAAGAACGTCTGGCAATTTGCCTCGGAGCCCACTTCGCCTGAAACGTCTGTCGTGGCCATCCCGGCCAATTCTTTACTTGCCAAGTGGCAGAGTGCCAAGGCTGGCCAGGAGCAAGACGCACTCGCCAAGCAGTTGGAGCAATTGCTCGTCGCCGGACCTGGTGATTTGCCGGCCGATGCGCCGGATGTCGTACTACATCGTCAACTTACTTCGCTACGCGGACCGTTGCTCGCGACGGCGTTTCAAGCAATTGCAGCCAAGGCCATTTCGAATCAGCCAGCATTCGAAAAGGAACCTCGCTATGGCGTATCGCCGACCCAGTTTGGCAAGCATCCCAACGGCGACGCCCTTGAGGCGGCCAGCCTGGGCGTGACCGCACCGGCAACCATCGTGGTCCGCCTGCCAGCTGATTTGGTCGCAGGCATGGAGTTTGTGACGAGTGGCTACTTGCTACCATCAGCCAGCGCCGCAGGGAGTGTGCAAATGCAAGTCACGCTCACGAAGCCGGAAGCTGCCAGCGGTCTACAACCGGCCGAAGCCCAGGCGACAAACGCAAACGGTGCTTGGACAAGCAACAATCAGGGTATCGCGTTTGGCGCTCCGGTGATCGTGATGGAGAATAGCGCCGCGCGCAAGCGTTTCGAGGCGGCCTACGAGGACTTCCGACAACTTTTCCCTGCCGCGCTCTGCTACACCAAGATCGTACCCGTCGATGAAGTGGTCACGTTGACACTGTTCTATCGGGAAGATGACCAGCTCATGCGCCTGATGCTCGACGATCAACAGCAGGCGCATCTCAATCGCTTGTGGGACGAACTGCATTTTATTAGCCGCGACGCGCTCACCCTCGTCGATGCCTACACGCAGTTGATGGAGTTTGCGACGCAAGATGCCGATCCGTCCGTATTCGAGCCGCTACGCAAGCCGATTCAAGATCGCGCCGCCACCTATCGAAAGCAGCTCATCGATACCGAGCCGGTGCACTTGGAAGCCGTCTTGAAGTTTGCCAACAATGCTTATCGTCGCCCGCTCACGGAGCGAGAATCCACGGAATTGACGTCGCTCTATACACGCTTGCGCAAGGAAGAACATCCGCACGAAGCGGCGATTCGCTTGCTCATTGCGCGCGTGCTGATCGCGCCAGCATTCTTATATCGTTTGGAGCAACCCATCGCTGGCGCCAAGCCTGGACCGGTGAACGATTACGAGTTGGCGAGCCGCTTGAGCTATTTTTTGTGGTCGTCGCAACCCGATGCCGAATTGAGGCAATTGGCGGCGGAGCATCGCCTGCATGAGCCCGACGTGATGCGTTTGCAAGTCAAGCGACTGCTCGCGGATCCTAAAGCGCGCCGTTTTGCCACGGAATTCGCCTGTCAATGGCTGCATATCCACGGTTTCGATCAACTCGATGAAAAGAGCGAGCGACACTTCCCTACCTTCGCGGGCTTGCGGGGAGCCATGTATGAAGAGTCCATTTTGTGGTTCACGGACTTTTTTCAGAATAATGGTTCAGCGCTGAGTTTGTTGGATGCCGATCATGCGTACCTAAATGAAGATCTCGC
>JBGSHH010000733.1:0-13149 GCA_041752355.1 Pirellulaceae bacterium
ATTGGTGCCGCCACCGTGGGTGGTGTACCAATCGCGCGTGTCTTGCAAGTACGTGTGAGCGGCGATATCGGCACCGTTGGCACCCACTGGAGGTGGGCAACGACCCGAGCGTTCGCACTCGATTTGCGCTTGCAGCACGGCAGCGTTCTTGATCAAGCCAATCCGCTTCTCGGAAGTAGCGTAGAAGGCGGGACCATCGCAAGCAGCTTCGACCAACAAATCGCCTTGGCTGACAAACACTTTGGCCGCTTCGGCATCGTTAAGCGTTTGCGCCCAGGGATCAGCGCCGTTAGCATCAGGACCGCTCAGCAGCGTTGGACCGTAGCCGACTACCAACTTGGCTGGCGAGTCCTTGGCATCGCCAGGAGCACCGTCACCCAACAGCGGAACCAACGAGGCGGTGACTGGACCCGAATCGAGCAAGCGACGCTTGAGCGGACCACCACTGTTGCCGACTTCCTTCATGCCTTTCACACCCGTCTTCAGCGTTCCATCGGAAGCGCGGAAGTCGGTGTTGGCGATGAGTTGCGAACCAGACAGCGTGAACTTCGGGCTGGAGCGAGTGAAGAACCAGCTGGAGGCGTAGTTGGTATTCATGCCGCGGCCGATCAAAGCGCGGGCCAGCAACGCGGCGCGGGCCGAGCTGTTCGCCTTGGTCGAGGCGTAACCGACGGCGGGGTCAGGGTCGACCGTGTTGGCGATCTGGCCCCACTTGGTGGTACCGCAGACGCCGTCGTCAATGCGATCGGCAGGACCGGTCAGCGTGCCGCTCGGATCGCTCGTGGCGGTGCCCAAGAAGTCGTTGAGCTTCTCCGGGCCACGCAGCGGATTCGTCGGGCACATCATGTCGGCGGGGATGCTGATGTTGTTTTGCACTTGATCGGCAACCCAACCCCATTGTTCCATGCAACCATCGCGGGTGTTATCCCACGAACCGCTGGCCATGCGCTGCTGCGGGTCTTTGTCGGCAAACAAGTGAAAGCCGAGGCCAAATTGACGGAGGTTGTTCTTGCATTCGGCATTACGAGCCGCTTCGCGAGCGCGCTGAATGGCAGGCAAGAGGAGCGCTACCAAGATGCCGATGATGGCGATCACCACCAGCAACTCGATGAGCGTGAACGCTTTGCGTTCCGAAAGACGCTTCATGACTGAGTCCTCAAACTGAGAGTTACGAAAAATTCCAAATGACCAAAACTAATTTCTGCGAACACCCTGACCTGACAGGCGTAACAGGGGTGTGTGATTGTTTCTGTTCCTGTCCGACCGGTCGTGATGTAATTACGGACTGACGATAGCGCCTCCTTTCCACAGGGAATGAGAGAACGTGCTGTCTCGCGACAACTTAAGGGAGCAATTGCACTTTCAAGTCGTACAGACTGGCGATATCTTCCGGTTCCATTTCCACCACGTCGTCGGTATAGCCGCCCGTCGCGGGAAAGCCGTTGTTCAAGAAGCCATCGTCGTTCTTATCTTGCACCGTGCGAACGCTGCCATCCGCGAAGAGCAGATTGCAATTGCCGCGATGGACCGGCCCAAAGTTGCGATAGTCTTGCAGTACTTGCTTGTTCCAAGTTGCCCACCAGACCGATTGCGACGTCCCGCTGCCGAACGTGGGATTTACCATCGTTGATTTCAGCACGGGGCCACTCGTCATCGAGGCCACCAATTGCGTGCCGGCATCGATGCCACCAACCGTCACAGGCATGACTTTGCTCGAAGCGTGGCCATCGCCCAAAATCGGAATGAAACTGCTCGGCAAAAGGGCCGACTCGGTCTTGGCTTGCTTGAGCGGACCTTGCGTCATGTGACGATGCAGCGTCGAACTGCCGGGACAGAACGGGCTACTAGATTTCATATTGCCGCTGGCGTCGAGATTCACGCCTGAGCGCACCAGGAACCAGCCGGCTGTGTAATTGGTGTTGTAATTTTGCTTCCAAATGCGCTTCGTAATGAGATCCACGCGCCCTTCACCGATGGGCATCGTCGCCAATTCACGACAAGGATTCGTGAGCATCGTGCCATCCGGGAGCGTCTTGGGCGAGCTGCCATAGTGATCGACGCAAGGCTTGTTGGGTGCCATGACAGGTGGCGGCGGCGTGTAATTGATCAAGTCGAAATACGTTTCGCTGCCTTGCGCTGAATTTCCGGGGCAAAGCATCTTGCCGACAGGGATGCCGTTATCGACCAGATTCGCAACCCAGCCACGTTCGGTGACGGCACCATCGCGCTGCCAGTCGAACGCGCCATCGCAGTAAAGTCCGTTGTTTCTGCCCGCATAGGCGATCATGCCCAAGCCGAATTGGCGCAAGTTACTCTTGCACGTGGCGTCTTGCGCCGCGCCGCGCGCTGCATTGATCGCAGGCATCAACAGCGCCGCGAGCAATCCAATGATGAAGATCACCACGAGCAATTCGATCAAGGTGAAGCCGCGACGAGTGCGTCGCGATTTTGCCTGATGAGGTGATGAGGTTGTCATTGGTCGAACTCCCAAAAGCAAGGTTGATGTCGATGCGAGACCTGGCTCGAATCTTTCATCGGGGGCAAGTATCACGTCGCTGAGTAAAGGGAACGTGACCATGAGGTGATCATTGTGTGAGCCTTTGATAAGGCTGCATGATCGTTCTGTTTAGATTGCAAGAAGAGCGGGCCGGGGGGTGGTCGTTGCCACCGAAAAGGCAAGCGGCGCAAGCCCTGCCGAGCGTTGCTTGGGGGCAATTATGAAGAATGCGCGAACATGAAGTTTTCGCGCAGGCCCCTTGTCAATATTCACGCGCGCGTTAGCCAGCTTGCGTCAAGCGAGACGCCGCGGCAACAACTAGTTCTGCGCTTGGAGCGTGGCGACTTTTTGCATGAAGTACTGCAAGATATCGCGGACGGAGATGACCCCCACGAGCCCTCCTTTTTCATCGACCAGCGGCACGTGGCGATAGCCGCCCAAATCCATCCGCTGCACGGCGTAGACGATCTTGTCGTCGACGGAGAGCATTTCCGGATTGGCAGTCATGAAGTCGGACACCGGCCGCGCGCCCAGTTCGCACGCCTGCGTGTTGAGTTTGAGCAGCGCGTCGCGTTCGGTGAAGATGCCGACGATCTTGTCGCCATCGACGACCATCACGCAGCCGACCGTGTTGCTGACCAGCGCTTTGAGCACTTCCGCCACAGGCGTGGTGGGCGCGACGACGAACGGCTTGCGCGGCCACAACAGACGAATGCGGTCCTTATAGAGACCGCGTTCCAAGTCGGAAGCGGCAGCGGGAGCCGACAGGGTCGTGAGCGATTGCCCACAGGAATCGCAATTATCGACACCTTCGATATTCTTCGCGCCGCAAAAAGGACAAAGCGACATGATAGCGATTCCTGACAAAGGCGGAGACGTTTTGGGCTGAGAAGTCTGGTCGGCAACCGCTGATTTTACGCTTTGGAGGGCCTAGCGGAAACCGTAAGTCGCAAAAAGCGAATGACCAAAACATCTCTTCACGACGTTTTGGTCACTGCTCCTGAGTTGGAAATCGGTACACCCGGCGACCTTAGGCCACGGTCCAGGTTTCACCGCTACTGAATAGCTTGTTGAAGTCCCCGTCACCCTTCTTCTTCTTGGCTTCTTCGATCTGGCGCTTCAGTTCGACGTTGTACATCGGATGGGCAACATCACGGAACACGCCGATCGGCTCGGGAAACGCGGGATAGCGGAAGCGGCTGAGCAGGTAAGCCAGCGTTGGTTCTTCCGCCTTCTCGTCATGGAAGAGCAGGTCGTCTTCGCTGATGCCTTTGCCCAGTTCCACGACTTCCGGCACGGTGCCATTGAGGCGAATGCCTTTGTCGCGATTCTTGCCGAAGATCAGCGGCTTACCATGCTCCAGCTCAAGCGTGTTGTCTTGCTTGGTCTGGCGATCGGTGGCATAGTCCCAGGCACCATCGTTGAAGATGTTGCAGTTCTGATAGACCTCGACGAAGGCCGTCCCTTTGTGCAAGGCGGCGCGATGCAACACGTCCCCCAAGTGCTTAATGTTGACGTCGATCGAACGCGCCACAAACGTGGCTTCGCAACCGATGGCCACCGACAACGGATTGAGCGGATTGTCGATCGCTCCCAGGGGCGTGCTCTTGGTGACCTTGCCCAGCGGCGATGTGGGGCTGTATTGGCCTTTGGTCAAGCCGTAAATACGATTGTTGAACATCACGATTTTGATGTCCACATTGCGACGAATCGCATGCATGAAGTGATTGCCACCGATCGACAGCGCGTCGCCGTCGCCTGTGATCACCCAGACATTCAAATCATCGCGGACGCTCTTGAGGCCGGTGGCAAACGCCGGCGCGCGGCCGTGGATGCTATGCATGCCGTACGTATTCATATAGTACGGAAAGCGGCTGGAGCAGCCGATGCCCGAGATGAAGACGATCTTTTCGCGCGGAATACCGAGCGAAGGCATCATCTTCTTCATCTGCGCCAAAATGGAATAGTCGCCGCAACCTGGGCACCAGCGAATATCTTGATCGCTCGCGAAGTCGGAGGCATTTAAAATCGGCAGTTCGGTACTCATGGCATTATTGCGTGGGATTGATTGTGAATTGAATGATTCGGTGTTTTTGGACGCGGTGTTTTCTTGGACGCGGTGGAGGTTGCTTACGCCAGCATTTCCTGGATCTTCTCGACCACCTCGGCGACATCAAAAGGACGACCCTTGATCTTATTCAAGCCGATGGCATCAATCAGATACTTCGAGCGGACGAGCGTGCGCAACTGACCCATGTTCAATTCCGGGATCAGCACCTTCTTGTACTTGGAAAGCACCTCGCCCAGGTTACGTGGGAAAGGATGCACCCAGCGCAAGTGAGCGTGCGCGACCGACGAGCCTTCCGCCTGGCAAGCCTCGACGGCTGTCTTGCAGGCGCCATACGTGCCGCCCCAACTCAGCACCAGCAAATCGCCGGTTTCCGGTCCATTGACCGTGAGCGGATCGACAAACAAGGCGACATTGTCGACCTTCTTGGCACGGGTATGCACCATGTGCTGATGATTCTCAGGATCGTAATTGACGTTGCCAGTGACGTCTTGCTTCTCGATACCACCGACGCGATGCATGAGGCCCGGCGTGCCGGGAATCGCCCAAGGACGCGCCAACATGTCGTCGCGCTTGTAAGGCATAAACGGCGGGTCGGTTTCCTCGCGCGGCCCAGGGTGCGAGACGGGAATCGGTTCGAGGTCTTCAAATTTTGGAATCCGCCAAGGCTCGGCACCGTTGGCAATGTAACCATCCGAAAGGATGATGACCGGCGTCATGAAGCGGACCGCGACACGCCACGCTTCGATCGCGACTTCAAAGCAATCCGAAGGGCTACGGGCGGCAATCACCGGGATCGGCGCTTCGCCGTTGCGACCCAGTATCGCCTGAAACAAGTCGGCCTGTTCGGTCTTGGTGGGCAAGCCTGTGCTAGGACCACCGCGTTGCACGTTGATAATCAGCACGGGAAGTTCGAGCATCAGCGCCAGGCCCATGCCTTCGGTCTTCAGCGCGATGCCGGGACCGCTGCTAGTGGTAATGCCCATGTAGCCACCAAAGGCGGCGCCAATCGCGGAGGCCATCGCGGCGATCTCATCTTCCGCTTGGAAAGTATGGATGCCGAAATGCTTGTACTTGCTCAGTTCGTGCAAGATATCGCTGGCAGGGGTGATGGGATACGAGCCGAGGAACAAGTCCTTCTTGCTTAAGCGGGCGGCGGCCATCAAGCCCCACGCCATGAGCACATTGCCTTCCAGGTTGCGATATTCGCCTGGCTCCAACTTGGCGGGATCGACGCGATAGCTGCTGATGAATGCTTCGGTCGTTTCGCCATAATTCCAACCCGCTTTGAGCGTGCGCCGGTTGGCTTCGGCAATGGTCGGCTTGCTACCGAACTTCTGATCGATGAAGCGCAGGGTGGCCGCCATGTCGCGACCATACAGCCAGTAGAGCAAACCCATCGCGAAGAAGTTGCGGCAACGGTCGGCTTCCTTCGACGACAGGCCCAGGCCATCCAAAGCGGCTTTGCCGAGCTTCGTCATCGGAACTTTGATCAAGCGAAAGCGCTGGGCCAACTCCGGATCGTCGAGCGGGTTCTTGTCGATCTTTGCTTCGTCGAAGTTCTTCTTGTTGAATTCGTCTTCATTGACGATGAGGATGCCGCCCTTTTGCAAATCGCCGATGTTCGTCACATAGGCGGCGGGGTTCATCGCGACCAGCGCGTCCAACCGATCGCCAGGGGTGTAGACATCGCTGGACGAGAAGTGAACTTGAAAGCCCGAGACACCCGCTCGCGTTCCCTTGGGGGCGCGAATTTCGGCGGGATAATCGGGGAACGTTGCCACGTCGTTGCCGGCCAGGGCCGAGGTATTGGTGAACTGCGAGCCGGCCAACTGCATGCCGTCGCCAGAGTCACCTGCTAGACGCACCGTGGCGTCACGAATCTGAACAACGGATTTGGTCGAAGACGGCGGTCCTTCAAGGGACGTGGACATTGTTCTCTCGCGTTGTAGGCTAAACAGGAAGTGCGGTACATCGACCGCGTAGTTTATTATGGGGACCAACGCGCTAGCGACCAATTAAATCTGGCGCTCGCGCGGTTTCTAGGAGGATTGTTAGGCGCCGTCACGTTCCGTAAAGGCTTGTTTGGGCGATGGAGGTAAGGCGTAAATGGCACGGGGAAAATGTTCGACCAAAAACCGCAAGATACCGGACACCTTCACGATGCCGGTCGGTTTACCGCCATCATTGACGATCGGCAAGCGTCGATAACCACCTGACGCCATCTTATGAATCGCGCTGGCCACCGTTTCATTGGCATGCACCGAGACAGGCTTGGCGGTCATCACCGTCGCGATGGGAGCATTGAAGTCGCAGCCATTGACCATCAACTTCAGCGCGTCGCGCTCCGTGAAGACGCCAACCAGCACGCCTTCGCGGCAAATCAACACGCCACCGGTGCGCTCGCTACGGAGCAACTGCAACACCTGCCCGATGGTCGCCTTGGGATCGACGCTGAGCGCTTTGCCTGGATGCGTTTCGTCGACCGTTTCGGTATTCAGATTTAAGTGAAAGTCCATAGCGGCAACCTCGCCCGGTGCTAAGTGGGTTCAAGCTGGGAGTAATCGCGGGGCGCTCATCCAGGGGATGGTCGAGGGCGCGGTCGTCGAAGACAAAGACAACATGGGGCGGGTGGTTGCTAGCAGCGAGTTCATCTCTCGAACACGCCACGGCGGGGGCGTATCGCAGGCGGGAAAACACGCCACTAACAATGCCTCAAGGCTGATTGCAGCGTCCATGTTTTCTAACAGGTTGTGACTCAAGAGTACCACTGGTCCGCCAATCCAGCAAGGTAATCGTGGCAGCAAAGCTTGCCATAGCTTCCCCAACGCACGATTCGGATAAGTCTATCAGATCGGTTAGGTGGCATGAACGGCAGTACGTGAAATATCCGTAATCCGCTGTTGAGTTCGCCGGCCGCACGAAATTGAGCACCCCAGGCTCAGCGCGGGCTGGCGTTGATCAGACCCCACAGGAGCCAACGGAAACCGGACAGCCACTCCCTAACCTCTTGATGTTTAAGGCTTTATCAATACTTCGCGACCCCAAACCAATGTTGCCAGCGTCAATCTAACTGGGGTCCCTTTCCCCCGTAGAACTTCGTGATATCAATGCCACCTTGCTTCTCCTCCTCCATCAGCTTGAGGCGCACCTCCATCCGCTCCAAGCGCCGCAGCAATTGGGGAATTAGTTCGGGGGTGGGATCGTACGGCTGCACGCGTGGCACGGCCGGATAGCCCAACTGGCGTTGCATGGCCGCAAACAGGAAGAGCGGGTCCTTGCGACGATTGGCCAGCGCGATGCGTCCTTCTTTTTGACCGAATAGCACTGTCATTTGTGGCTTATCGGCCTCCTCATCGCCGGATTGTCGTCGCCGCTCGTATTCTTCGCTGCGGACATATACCAAATCCGCTAGATCGACGATCCCGATTTGCAGCCGCGTGGTGAGGATAAACTGTTTCCAGGCTTCGCTATACGTCGAATCCGACGCCATCGCCGCCATGCCTTTGTCGTAGCGCAAACGATGCCGGCTGAGCACCTCGAACTGATACAGAAACAAGCCTTGTACGGTCGCACCATTACCTTTGTACCAGGCTTCGAACCGCAAGATTTCGACCGCCATACGCATGTCGAAGCGGCTGCGATCATCTTCCGCCGCCTGCATGAGATAGGTCTGGTAGCCAGTGAAGTAGTGCGGCAGGCGAGCCATCGCCGAGTGGACATGGCCGGTGTGCTTGAGTTCCGCCAACATATAGTCCAACGCCATCGGCAGTTTAGTCGTGGCGAGCACTTCCTCGCGCACGTTCTCCAGCAGCTCCTGCATCGGCTGGTTTTGCGGCAGTCGCTCGGCCAGCGTTTTAAAGAAGTAGGCCTGTTCGATGTATTCTTCGCGATCGAGCATGGGAAAAGCGCAAGCATGAGGAGCGATCGGGCGGAATTGCGACGCGAACTTCAAGCGATGGTCTGATGGCTATAATACCGTGTCGGCGTTGAATTGAATGCGTCGCAATTTCCCCCTCCAACCAGTGCTGGCCCCCATGGAACGTCAATTTTCCTCTGTTCCCGACGCTGTCGATGCCATCGCCCGCGGCGAAGTGATCATCGTTGTCGATGCTGAAGATCGCGAAAACGAAGGGGATTTCATCTGCGCCGCCACGAAAGCGACGACGGATAAAGTCAATTTCATGATCACGCACGGGCGAGGTCAATTGTGCATGCCGATCTTGCCGGACATTAGCCAGCGACTCGATTTGCATCCCATGGTGGAAACCAACACCGCGCCGCTGGGGACGAATTACACCGTCCCCGTCGATCATCGCAATTGTCGCACCGGCATCACCGCCGCCGAACGGGCGATGACCATTCAGGCGCTCTGCGACCCCAACAGCAAGCCTGCCGATTTCCACCGCCCCGGCCATTTGTTTCCGCTGGTGGCGAAAGAAGGGGGCGTGCTGCGTCGCGCGGGACATACCGAAGCAACCGTCGATCTGGCGCGGATGGCAGGCTTGCTCCCGGCCGGCGTCTTATGTGAAGTACTCGACGAGACCGGCGAGCGCGCCAATCGCGAGCAATTGCTCAAGATCGCCCAGCAGCACAAGCTGCAAATCATCTCCATCGAGCAACTCATCGCCCATCGCCGCGTGAGCGAAAAGCTCGTATCGCGCGCCGCCCAAGCGAAACTCCCCACGCGTTACGGTGATTTTCAAATCATCGTTTATCACGTGAAGTACGAAACGCAAGAACCCGTCGCATTGTGCTTTGGCGACCTGAGCAAAATCGACGCGCCCCTGGTGCGCTTGCATAGCAGTTGCTTCACAGGCGACCTCGTCGGCTCACTGCGTTGTGATTGCGGCGATCAACTGCACTTGGCGCTCGAAATGATCAGTCGGGAAGGCGCCGGCGTGCTGGTCTATCTGCCGCAAGAAGGGCGCGGCATTGGCTTGTCGGAAAAGATCAAGGCCTATGCGTTGCAAGACCAAGGTCTCGATACGGTCGAAGCCAACGTCGCTTTGGGCCATAAAGCCGACATGCGCGACTACGGCGTCGGTATCCAGATTCTCAAAGACCTCGGCCTGAAGCGCGTTCGCTTGCTGACCAACAATCCCAAGAAGACCGACGCCTTCATCTATGGCGGCTTCGATCTCGAAGTCGTCGATCAGGTGCCGATTCTCCCCACCGTGAATGTGCATAACGCCCACTATCTAGCGACCAAGCGGGATAAACTCGGGCATAAACTGCCGAGCGAGTAGTGAGCGTTCCTCACACCAACCCGAAGCGTCAGCTGACGCTTCGGGTTAGTGTAGGAGGCCTCGCTGACGCTTCGGGTTAGTGTAGGAGGCCTCGCGGACGTCGCGGGTTTAGCACCCTACTGCCGGAACTCGTACGTTAACAGCGCATTAAAACCTTCGCCATCCACGCTGGAGCCGAGTACGCGGTAGTACTTGTCGGTCATATTGTAGAGCGTGACCGCGACTCGATGCTGCTCGTATTCGCCAAAGGTATGACCCATCCGCAGGTTGAGCGTGGCATAGCCAGCGGTGCCACCCGTCGGAAAACGCGCGTCAGTGACTTGCCCTTGGCCGTTGAAGAGCGAAGTCGGATAGTGATCGGCGTCGACGCTCGCCACCATCCATGAGTACAGATCGACGTAGGTATTACGCGTGTCGTCGCGCCAACGAATACCAGTCGTCCCCTGCGTCGGCGGAATGCGCGGAAAGATATCGCCTGTATCAGTGTCGTTGCCCCAGGTGTACCAAAAGTTGCCATAGGCACTCCACCGCTCATCGAACAGGTACTCGCCAGCGAGTTCCGTGCCATGCAATGCGGCGTTGCTATTGCCGAGCACGACGACATTGTTCGCGTCGGGCACGCGCGTGATGTAGTCGTCGAGATTCATCCACCATTGATACACACTGCCGCGAAATCTGTCGGTATCGAGCTTGAAGCCAACTTCATAGGTGAGGCTGTGCTCGGGTTGCACATTGAGCGAACCGACCGTGGGCACGTTCACCGCGCTTTGCAAAAAGGTCTTATCCCCGGTCAAGTCGTCGATGGTCGGCGCGCGAAAGCCTTCATACACACCGCCGACGAAGTTGAGCGTCGGATCGATTTCATAAACAAAGCCGGCGCTGCCGACCCAATCTTGATAGGTCCGCTCGAAAGGAAACGGTGTGTTGCCCACGCCATTGAGCGTCACCAGTGGCGTGCCGCCAGCGGTGACATTTTCATAGCGCACGCCGGACAACACATTCAAACGCTCGGTGACTTGCAAATCCCAACTGGCATAGACGCCTGCCCGATCATAGGTGGCATCATTGGGGTACTGGGCACTGGGAACCGGCACGAACTGACTGTTGGGATTATTGATGTTCGAGCGACGCGAACGCACGGAGTTGATCTGGTCGTTATAGTAATCGCCGCCATAGCTGAGCGTACCGAATTGCTCGAAGTCTTTGGTCAGCGTCAGCGTATAGCCCAAGGTGTTCACATCGAACTCGCCCACGGTCAATTGCGCGCCATTGAGTTCATTGTTGCCTTCTTTGTTGCGTTGCCACGACGCCGTATGCGTATACGTATCGTAAAACGCGTTGTAGCCATTGCCTTGCAGGCGAGCGTAGATCAAGTCGCGCTGTTGCGGATCGAAATACGTGGGGCGGGCGGTGGCACTGGGAATATTCTGCGAAACGAACGGCGCGAAACGATCGCTACGCGGTACGTCCTGTTGCTCGAAGTGCTGAAAGACCATCGTGAGCAAGTCGTCGTCGCTGACGATGAAATTGTACTTCAAATCGGCGGCATACTGGCTGTATTCGGTACCTGGTTGCGGACCCAGTCCACCACCGCGATCGAGATTGGCGACATCCAGGTAGCTGCCGCCGGTGAACAAGCCATTGCGACCGACCCAGCCTTCCAAGTTGCCACGGCTATAGGTGCCATCGTCGGCGGAACTCAACGTTTGGGTGAAGTTCAAACCGGTGTAGTCGCCGCGATTGGGATTGGCCGTGCGCGTGACGATATTCACCACGCCACCGATGGCGTCGCCACCCCACATCGTCGATTGCGAACCGCGAATCACCTCGATGCGTTCGATCGAACCGGGATCGAACATCGACGCATTTTGATTCGGGCCACCGCGTAGCGTGGAGTTATTCACGCGAATGCCATCCACGAGAATCAGCACTTGCTGTCCCGTCACGCCGCGCATAAAGATCGAAGCTTGCCCTCGGCCGGTTTGTTGCACCAGCACGCCAACTTCGTTTTGCAGCGCTTGCAGGATGGTTTGCGCTTGTTTTTCGCGAATCGTTTCGCGATCGATAATGCTGCCGTTGTTGGGCAGATCAAAGATCGAGCGGTTGAGGCCGCGCACGCCACTGCTACCGAAATCGTTGTTGAACAACTGATCGGACAACAACGGGTAACTGGGAGAGAAGCTAAAGGGTCCGGATTCTTCATCCAGCGGCGCGAATTCTTCGACCGGCGCATCGGGCGCGGGGCGCACTTCGATGGGGGGCAGCGTGCCGTCGGGATTGGCTGGTGGTTGATACGCGACGTTGTCGACTTCGCTGTCGACTTCGTCCGTGATGTAGTTTTGCGCAAACAGCGGTCCACCTGCCAGCGCGACAATTAGCGCCAAGGTGGAGAGAAAGTGATTTAACTTCATGGGGCACTATCCGGCGGTCGAATCGCGTGCGGTGGCACGGGGCTGGCGTCAAGGCGCGAGTCCGACGGTAAGGGATGTAGTGATTGTTCGGACTTTGCCAGCAGGTCCGTTAGCATTTCCCGCGCCGCTTTTACGGCAAATTCGTGCTAGCTTCACGGTTCCGAATATTTTGCTGGACTCTCGCAATCCTATGATCCGACAAAGGAAGTAGGACCGGCACAACCCGCAAACCCAGCAACGCGGCGAGGCCCCGTTGATTGCCCGGTTCCACAAAACATTATTCAGGGAAGCCGAGCCCATGAAACGCCGTTATCTTGTTGACGCTGCCGCCACCTTGGCTGCACTTGTATCCACCGCGCTATGTCAAGGTGAAGTGGAGGCCGCGCCTCCTTCCCATACAAAGTTCAGTATCAGCGATAGTAGCGAGGCAACCTCGAGTTCCAATCGCTTCGTCGCCAATGCCAATAGCAAAAGCGCGCTAACGAACAACACGAATAATACCAACACGGCCAGCAGCGGCTGTGATGAGTGCGACGCCTGCGATGACTGCGTCGATTGTGGGCCAAGTCCTTGGTTCGCGGAAGCGGAAGGACTTTATTGGTGGCGCAAGAGCCGCCCGGTGCCCCCCTTGGTGACCACCAACATCGGCGCCACGCCGCAAGGCCAGGCAGGCGTGCTCACCACGGGCACCACACAAGTGCTGTTCGGACAAGACAATTACACGGATGGCCCGCAAGCCGGCGGTCGCGGCACGATCGGTCGCTGGTTCGGCGAGGACCGTTGCTTTGGTATCGCTGGCAGCTTCTACGCGCTGGGACAGGACCAATCCTCGTTCAGTCGCACCGCCGCCAACGCGAATGATATTCTCGCGCTACCATATTTCAGCGTCGGACAAGTGACGCCTGCCGAAGAAGCGCTGCTCAT
>JBGSHH010000734.1:0-3713 GCA_041752355.1 Pirellulaceae bacterium
GAGCGCGCCCAGTTCGGCAGATTCCGCCGGAACGAACCCCGTGCGCTCGGCGACCATCAGTTGCATGAGCATCCCGAACATCCCTTGCCCCAGTGGCGGTGAAGATGAATCACCCCCCGTGCCGCTGCCATCGCCGGTGACAAACACCCTCTCCGGCACCAGCGGCTGAGCGCTGTTGGCCATTTCCTTCGCGCATAACGACAAGGCGTACAATCGCGGATCGCCATACGAAGCGATACGTCGCATCAGTACCGCCGCTTCCGCCAAACCTTCTTGTAGAATGCGTTGGCTTTCGCCTCGACCTTGCAGAATCTTCTGTTGACTATCGGCTTCCGCCAGAACCAACGTTTGTTCCGCCTCGTGGCGCGAGCGCGTCAGTCCCGCTTCCGACATCACGATCGTCTGCTGAGCATGCTTACGCGCTTTCGCCAACTCCGCTTCGCCTTGGCTTTCGGCGATTTGCGCTTGCACGCGGGCTTGGGTGAGTTGCGTTTGCATGTTGGCTTGCGCCTGCGCTTCGTTGAGCACTTGCAAGCGTTCGGCCGCGGCGCGCTGCCGATCGTAGGTTTCCAATTGCTCGATGGAAAGTTGCCGCACGCGGAGTTGCTCGAGCAGCGTTTCGATCTTGCCGCCTCCTTCGGCCGTATCGGGCTTGCCGATCAACACATCGACGCACTCGATATCGAATTCATGGAAGCGGCGACGGAGCTCCTGCCGCGCTTCATCCTGAATCTTGTCGCGCTCGTGCAACAGTTCCAGCATCGTGTTCTTGTGTGCGATGTCGCGAAAGTACGCCGACAGCAGCGGATCGAGAGTTTGCGTAATCAATCGCTTCACATCGCCAAAGCGTTGAATCACGCTTGGCGCGCGTTGATAGTCGATATGCACCACCACCGATAGCGGTAGCGAAGGCTCGTAGGCGTCGCGCGTGACCAGATCGATCGAGCGCAGGCCTTCGTCGTAGCGATGCGATTCGCTCTTGCCGGTGATCCAGTGCAGAACGAAGTTCGTCGTCGGCACCATCACAATACTGCCGGCATAGGTATTGAACGCATACTTGCCCGGTCCGAGCGGACGCTGACAAACACCGCGCTGACCTTCGGCCACCAACTCGCCATGGCGAAACGAATCGCCGGAGAGATCGAGCCCTGCCTGACCGTAATAGCTGACAATCACACCGACATAACCAATGGGTACGACCGTTTTGGGAATCAACTCCACGGTCGCATACCAGCGGTTGATAAAGTAGGTGCCGTCGGTCAGCACTTGAAACTGCCTCCCGCGCCGTCCACCTGCCTGGAGAAAGGCCTCGGGGTTTTGGAAGTTATTGTGATAGGTCGGCAGGGAAGGATCGTTGCCGACCACCGGCGCGATGATCTCGCCACTTTCCAGCGACGGACCGTCTTGAATGGTGACGATGCCGATGGTGTCGCTATTGCGCGCGTGATCTTCGCCGGGATGTTCTTGCGAAAAGCGGACCGCGAAGGCGATTTCTTCCGGTGTGCGCGGCGAACCGATCAGCGCGGGACGGAAACCGGCAACGTCAGCCAATTCGCGTTGCCAGGAAGCGATGGCTTTGAGTTCGCTGCCTGCTTGCACTTGCGGCAAGGCATACACCGCATCCTCGGTGATGACCACAAACAGGGCCGGGTTGATCGCGTAGACACCTTCGCGCAACAGGTCGCGCTGGCGGCCGCGCTGACCGCGCGGGGCTACTTTTTCCGCTTCGTGCGACGGCGCCAAGAACGCCCTGGCGTCTTGAAACTGATGGCAATTCACAGTGCGACCGAGCGTTTGCCCCGCTGGCAATGGTTCGCCATCGCGCGCGTAGACATAGCCGATCTTGCCTTGCGAAATGGTCACGAGTCGCGCGCGATGGACGCGATACTGCCAACGCCACCAACCAAAGTGAATGCCACCACGCAGCAGTTCCGCCTGATAGCCAGCCTCGCCTTGGAGCGCCAGAATCTGCCCCTCGGGCACCGAACCGCCAAACGACCATAACTTCTCGACAACGCCAACGTAGTGGTGAGGAATGTAGCGCGTCGTCAGCCAGACGCAGAGGAAGATTTTGAACGCCACAATCGCCACCACAATCAAACCAATCGCGCCATACGCAGGCAACGAGGCTACGAAGTCCCCCAGCACTACGCATTGCGCAGCACACAACGTCAACATGGAATTGCCCTCCGGCGAAGACGTAGCGCGACTGCGCGCACCTTCGCCTTGAACGGAAACCACAGGGCGAGGTGATCCCAGCAGTGGGAATCAGAAGGCCCTTTCAAATCTAGTCGCATGCACATGCAGGCGACCGCCGACGAGGTTAGCTGACGGGCTACGGCTTGAAAGTACCGCGATTCGTGATGAATCTGCGCCCCAGTGGCAACGAGTCGTAAAACTCATCCCCACAATGGTTCCCCCGTTGTCACGCCAGGCGTGACACTAGGCTGCTGGCAGTAATCATCGGCATGCCGCGCGCGATATTAAATGCCTCTTTCGGTGCATAGGGTGCGAATTGCAACGCAACCGCAATCCGCATCGATAGTTGCGCAATTAGAAAATCCGCCGAATTCAGTTTATCAACAGCGCTTTGGGCGATTCGGGATCATCATCCTTACGTTCCCATTCGCGGCGAATCTCGCGGAGGCCATAGGCGCACATTTCGAACTGGCGGCTGAGTCGTTCGAGCACATCGCGGGGGGCGGTTTCCTCGTGCTCGGTTTCGATCGTGGCGGCGATGTGATAAGCCCGCTTCCCTTGGCGGCAGTAATCGACGAAGTAATCCTTCTTGTCGCTGCTGCGCAATTCGCGGACTGCTTCGGGATATAGCCCAGTCCAGAAGAGCGTGAAGTCGCCGATGTGCCGATGGACTTCGCGTCGCGCATCGCCGATGCGATGTTCCGCTTCGGCCACCATGTCGGCCACTTCATAGACAGGGCGACCGTTGAGCGTCCGGACGCGGAAGACTCGCTCGTTGCGGACAAAGTTGATCAACAGTTCGGTCAAATAATCGACCAGCGGCGGATCGGCAACCCCGAGCTGCACCTCGAACGTTTGCTCGGTGAGCCCGGCGAAAAACTTCCGCAACACGATGCCTAAATCACCCTGCGTCATGGCAGATACTCCCCAGAGTACGACTCGCGTCAGCACCGGTAGCGCTCCGCTCGCGAAGCGGAACGCGACCACATCTAGGGAAGCTCGTGGCTGGGGTGGCAAGCCAGACGACCGAAATCGTCCAGGCGGTGGGGAAATGTTGTCGGCTTGTCCCGCGATAGCCTGCGGAGTTTCAGCCAACCACATCACCGAACCGCCCTGGGCCTGCACTTGGCCACGAGCGATTCCCCAACCTTTGCGCCGCGAAAAGAATCATCGGGCGTACATCGCACGCACGACCGCTCTTTCCATTTCAACTTTAGTTACGCAAATTGCCCAAGGTCAAGAGCAAGGCCTGGGGCATTGCTGAGTATTTTGACGTAAATCTTGTCAGCGAAAATGGTTAGAAAGATGCAGGAAGGTCAATGCGAGCGGAAATCGAACTGGACGGAAAGGTCGGTATAGGTGGCAAAGATAGAAGTGGGGCGGACATTCCTGTCTGCCTCGCCAATAACCGGCAGACAGGAATCAGTACTTCCCACTTTCATCGTTTTCTGGCTGGCGGTAGTTGGCTTGGGGTTGGGAAGTAGGCGGGGTTGCTGAGTCCGAGGATGTCAACG
>JBGSHH010000735.1:0-12754 GCA_041752355.1 Pirellulaceae bacterium
CACCCGCTCGTGCTATTACCCGCCGGTGCTGGCCGACTTGCTGCTGATGAACTTCAACTTCCATATCGAGCATCATCTCTTCCCCGATTTGCCTTGGTATCGCCTGGCCAAAGCCCGTGAGTTGGCTAAGGAAGCGCTCGGCGCGGAGTATCGCGAATCGGTTGGTATCAACTGGAACCTGCAAAACCGCAATAAGCCGCTGGAAGATGTCGTTCTTCGTGACCATGATGGCGCTCGGTCCCATTGGAACCTCGAAGCAATGTCCTCCGTCCGCGCACACTCGCCTGAGCCCGAAACCGACGAGTACGACCAATTGCTCGAAGATGTCCGCTTGATCACTCATGAGGCCGACAGTGTTCAGAAGCCCGTGCCTGCGCTTGAGCCAGCGACATCCGTGCCGCCGCAAAGCTAAACCCCGCCCGGACGTTCACCCATGCCTCAACTCATGCCCATGAACTCGCCGGCAACCACTGCGCTTTCGCCGGCCGTGACGCAGGTCGCCCAGTGCGGGTTTATACCTGGTATTCCATTGGCGGCGCGCTCGATCGTGTGCGGCAAGCGTTTGAAACGCAAAGCAATGTGGTGCAACTCAAAGGGCTTCCCTTTCGCGTCTATTTGCTTTCGCATTCCTGATCATATCGAGCAGATCTTCAAGCACCCGCAAGTTGATGGAACGAAGAATTCTAAGCTGCTCGATCGTCTGAAATGGGCGATGCCGCGTAGTGGCGTTGTGCTCAAAGGGGGCCAGGAATGGAAGGAACGACGGCGGCAGGTGCAGGCGGCGTTCAAGAGTCCCAAGCTCGCGCAGTTCACCAGTCATGTGCCCGCCTTGGTCACTGAAATGCTGCAGCGATGGCGAGCGTTCGAGGGGCAGGCCGCCGGTTTCGACTTCTCGCACGAGATGCACAACCTGGTCACCCGCCTGGCGTTCCAGATGTATTTCTCGCACGACCTGACCGGCCCCGAACTCGATCGCATCGCGCACGAATCGCACTTCATCGAGTACAACTTCGTCCGCCGCACTCCACTTTGGATTCCGACGCCCGACAACTTGCGCTTCAAACGCTATGTGCATAATCTGCGCGGCACGCTGCAAGGCTTGATCGACGAGCGGCGCCGATCCCCCAGCGATACGCAGGACTTGCTGTCGATCATGACGGGGCTGACGGACGCCAACACCGGAGAGCCGTGGCCCGATCATGAGATCGTCGCCGAGACCTTCAATGTTTATATCGCCACCTGCTTGCTAGGCAGCTCGCTTTGTTGGGCGTTTTACCTCTTGTCGAAGCATCCCGAGATTCAAGACAAGATTCGCGCCGAAGCACGCGAGACATTCGGCGAGCGGATGCCGACGGTCGATGATCTACCGAACATGCCCTACAGCGAAATGGTGATGATGGAAGTGCTACGGCATTTTCCGTCGTCCTGGGGTTTGCCCCGCTACTGCGAAGCAGGCATGATTGTGGGAAATGTCACGATCCCGCCGGACTCGATGGTGATACCGATGGTCTACTACGTGCATCATCACGCTGGACTATGGTCCGATCCCGAGCGCTTTGATCCCGAGCGCTTTGCGCCGGAGAACCGCCAGCAAATCGCTCCGTGTGCGTATTTTCCGTATGGGCGGGGCGAGCGCACCTGCCTGGGCGTGAATCTCGCGCCGCTCATCGTGCGCCAGATCATCGCTCTGATTTGTCGCGACTATCAACTCACGTTTGTGCCGCAAACACCGCACGATCCGGTCGTCGATATCGCCTTCGAGATCCACCCCCGCGACAAAATGGTGTTCTCTCTTTCCTCCCGACGTTGACCACCGGACGCGCGAGACTTTGGTGTAGCGTGAATGGGTTGTGGTTGAGTCGCCGGTGATCCGCGCCCCTGGCTGGCAACGGGGCTGTGCCCTCGGCATTGACAATCATCCCCCTCGCATGGTCCGGACCCGAGGTCCTTTCGCACCAGAAAGAAGCGCGCAGGAAATGCAGAATAAATCGTCGTAAAGCATTATTATAAGTGATGTTGTGACATCTGGAACGGGTCGATTTTGGGGCTGGTGCCGAATCGTTCAGGCGGGTGCCCAAGTTGGCTCAAGAACGCTAGGAGTCCGCACACCAACGCCAGTCAGAAGCCCTGGCAGCATGAGGGCATTGCCAGCAATGCTGGCGCATCCTACGACCGCTCGCATCGTCAAAATTGGAAAAAACCTATCATTCGGCACGATCGACTACCGACAAGTAATATCGGGCAGCTTTGTCAGCATGGCAAGTTGCGCCGGAAGTGAGACGTGTTGCAAGCGGACCAAACGCGACGTGGGTCTGCTGCAATAGGAGTCTCCGGCCAACCGCCAAGATCGACAACTGCCTGGCTCGTCACGGCACAGCAATCCGCCGACGAGCATGATCCCGTGACCTACGTCATCAGACTTTCCGCCGAACCGAGGCCGAGCGCGGCGCAACCAGCCGATCGCGGCTGACCCACCAACGCGTGCGCGGCAAGGCTAAAGTCGGCGGAGGCAATGCTCAGCGGATTGCGAAGCGACAAGACATTTTCCAGGAGGGGACCCATGCGACGTGTAGTTGTTGGATTGGCGATTGCTTTCGCCACGCTGACGCCAACGTGGGCGCTTGCCAACGACCAGCAGATCGCCCAGCAAATCATCCAGAAGTTGGAACAGCAAAAACAAGCTGGCCAACTGAAGGGTTTTGGCATCGACCTGCAGGTGGATGACGGCACCGTGTTCATGAATGGCCGTGTTACATCACCCGAACAACAAAGCGTAGCGCTCGGCATTGCCCAGCGCACGCCCGGCGTAAAGCAAGTCGTCAATGGCTTGCAAATTGCCGGTTCTGAAGCGGCCAAGTCGGTCGCTCAACCAGAAGCCAAATCCAACCCGCTGGTTGCGGGCTGGGGAAGCTCGGTCAAGAAGGCTTTCAGCTATGGCGAAAGCTCGCCTAACGACAGCCAGCAAGTTGCGGCTCAAGAGCCGGTGCCTGCGACCAAGAGCGTGATGGCCAAACCTGTCGAAGCCAAGCCGATTCCGTCTTACACGGCTCCCGCTAGCACGGGCGTGAAGACGGTGGCTGTGCCGACGACACCGCGGATTCAGCAGTCGCAGATGGTAGCGGCCCAACCGGTCGCCTACCAACCACCTGCGCCGCCGATTCCGCAGCCACAGATGGCTCCACGAACGTTGCAATCGCAAATGGTGGCCTCGAATCCGGCTGCTCGCGCGACCATGCCTGGTCATGGTGGGCCGAGCCGTCCTGTGCAAACTCCGATGCCATATCGCCAAGTGGCCTACAACGGTCAACCGATGGGAATGGCGCCGATGGCCTATGGCCAGAACGCTCCGATGCCGGCCCACATGGGTGGCGGCATGGGTGTCGCTCCGGCTCGTTACGACCAACCGAACATGCCGGGCTATGCATGGCCGAGCTACGCCTCGCACCCGAACTACGCCGCCGTAACGTATCCGAAACAGTACAGCCCGACCGCCTGGCCGTACATTGGACCCTTCTATCCCTATCCACAAGTTCCGCTGGGGTGGCGTAAAGTCACACTGGAATGGGACGATGGATGGTGGATGTTAGACTTCCACGACCAGAACCGTGCTTGGAAACCGCATCGCTAAGCAACGTCGCGTCAACCTCCAAAAACCCCGATCGAGCGCTAAGCTTGGTCGGGGTTTTTTGCTGGGGGTTCGGGGTTCGGCGTTAGGCGAAGTGCCTAGGGCTTAGTACCACCTAAGTCCTAAGTCCTAAGTCCCACCCACTTCATGGACGCTAGCATCTCGTTTCAACTTTCGATTTTCCCGAACACAGACTCCCCGATCCCCGAACCTCAATCTCCAAACCCATGCCGACCAAAACTAATCACTACGACCTGAAAATTCCGCAAGTTCGGCACAGATTAACACGATAACTAACTTCAGCAGGAAGCTGCGCCTCGCTTGGCATGGAGGCCAGGCCCTGGATCAGGACCAACGGTTTAGCACTGCTTGCACGGTTTTTCGCTTTCCATGAGCGATCACCACCGAGGATCATCATGACCCACAAGTTTTCCTTCGCCGCCTTAGGACTGCTCGCCTCGATGCTCTTTCTGAGCAACACGGGCTGCTTCTGGGTAACCACGCTCGGACCTCACACGGGGTTCGTGTCGATTCCGATTCCTATCAGCCCTTACTTCCAAGACAAGAAGGAAGTGGAGTGGTGGAATCACGAGCGCTACGACAAGGTGCCCGTCTTGGGACCGCTCACTTCCGGTGGTCCAGCAGTGGCCTTGGATCCGCCAAGCGACGACGAAGTGATGCGCGCCTTAGAGAAGGCTCGCCCCATTGCCGGTGGCTTGCCGATGTTGCATGAGGTCTCGTGGCAGAACGTGCGAATCGTCAAGTGCAAGATCGCCGACTACGTCGATCCACCACGCCAGGTTCCACTTATCGGACCGGCCCAACTGCATCATGCCCACTACAAATGCACGGTCTCCTTCACCGAAACCGTTCGCGTCGGCTGGCCAGTGCCGCACACACTGGTGGATGAAGACTGCCGCGAAGTCATCTACATCGACCATAACCACTTCCATATGGTCGGCAACCTCGACATGGGAAACTGTGCCGAGTAAGCCACAACGACCAAACATCCAATCAGCAACAACAGGTAGCTTCGGCTGCCTGTTGTTCGTTTCTTGGAGGATGATTCGATGTCGCTAACTCGAAACTTGAGAGAGTAGATACTCCTTGTCTGCGTCGCGCATGCCGAAGGCATCCATGACATGACGAGTGGGATTCTCAGCGTCGTACAGCACCAGGATCAAGTCGCCGACACTGATGTCGCCGGGCGAGTAAGGAATGTCCCAGTAGAGACTGGCTTCGTGCCGCTGTGATTGGCCGTCCTGCAAAACCAAGTAGGAGTAAGCGAGGTGTTCGACGTAGGTTCGACCTTTGCGAGTGGCCAGTACCACTTCGTCAATCGCGCCAATTGCAGGCGTCCCTGTGCAGATCAACCGGACCTTCGCGCGGATGTCGCGAATGCCCGCGATTGGTAGCGCGACGCTTGAGACGAAGGTCACCATCCCCACCACCACAAACGGCATGCTGCCAGTGAACCACAACGGGCTTCCCAGGCGGCAAGTGTGGGGATCGCTCGGCAAATAGATCACTTCGTGTGGGGCACCCAGTTGCACTTCGTTCCACAGGCTCTCGGAAACGACTTCGGTATTGGCGATCACCTGGCCGTTGACGACAAACTGATACGAAAGATAGTGCTGGGGTCGATGACGACCGCCATGAGCCAGGAGTTGCGCCGCGATGACGCGGGGCTCGACGAGTTGGGCGAGGTTTTTATTTTGAATCGTCGCGACCGCGACTTGCCCCAAACAGGTCAGGCGAAGGTCTCGCACGAGCGTCGGCAGAAACCACGGCAAGAACATCACACTCACCAACAGCAGCAAAGCCGCGGTGCCGAAGTAACCACTGCGATTGACATACCGGAGTGTCAGATGGGTCTGCGAGTAACGCATCGAATCGCCACGATCAATAGCCAGCCCTTTGCCAGTAATGTGACACTGCGTGAGATTATAAAGTACAGCCAACGGAATGTCAGCTACTTTCGACTGATCAACAGCGCTACCGGGAACGTTGCCAAGACCTCGCTAAGTCGCAGTTCGCCATTGGCAGGCGTGTGCAACGGCTCACGCGTGAGGACGTTAATCCACTCTCGATCGCGCAGCGACTCCGGCAACACAATTTGGGTATCGGTCCAAACTTCGCCTAAGGGCGCAACTTCAGGCGCAACCAGATTACCGACGAGACGGGGCGCCACCACGAGCGCCGCTTCGTCCGCCGCTTGCCGCGCGAACGCGATGGCCAGTTCATGAAAAGCCCCTTTGCTGGGTAGTCCCTGGTAGTCGTTCGACGAAAACAGGTTCGGATGATCACGACGAGTTGCCAGCGCCGCATGAACGACATGCAACTTGATGCGCCCATCCTCCGGAGCATCAACCAATGCTTGGACGAATTCTCGCCGCAACTCTTCGGCGCTTTCGATGCCAATGATCACATCATCGAGCAATCGCTGCCGCAATTCGTAATCGACAGGTCGGCGATTATCCGGATCGACCAGCGCGAAGTTCCAGAGTTCATCCCCTTGATAGAGGTCCGGCGTCCCCGGCGAGGTGAATTGAAGCAATGTGCGCGACAAGCTATTCCAGAAGCCGGGCCGCGCTATGCGGGCGACGAGATTGCCAACTTCCCTCAGGAACGAATCGCCGCCTTGAGTAGGCTGCAACGCCTTGCGCACGAAAGCGACGAGTGCCTCTTCGTAAACACGATTCTGGTTCGTCCAGGCGGTATGCGACTTTGCTTCGCGAGCCGCTTTGAGCATGTAACCTTCGGTGCGTTCGCAAAGAGCTTGCATTTCGTCTGGCGTCGGCGTGACCAGAGACTGGCGAGGATCAGAAGCAGGCCAAAGCCCGATGACGGTTTGATAGAATAAATACTCCATCGCGGTATCAGGCATCCTTTTGCCGTCGATCGCCGTGGCGAACGGTTCATTCTGTCGCCGCCAGCGATTGACACTCTCTATCCAATGCTTTGGTATTTCGGACAACACATCCAATCGAGCGCGGACATCGGCGGTGCGTTTGGTATCGTGTGTGGTGACACAGAGCATGGTGGCTGGCCAAGACCTGGCGCGTTCTTCGTTGGCCTGATGAAACAGGTCGGTCGGATGGGTGGGAAGATGCGGCTCGCCGCCCACT
Organism: Pirellulaceae bacterium; assembly: GCA_041752355.1. Lineage (GTDB taxonomy): Bacteria > Planctomycetota > Planctomycetia > Pirellulales > Pirellulaceae > JAEZGD01. Next base: position 6,754 of record JBGSHH010000735.1, read on the forward strand.
TCGTTGAGCGACACCAGCGGCACAAACGAATACAGCGCTGTGTCCTCAATGCCTTTGGCGGCAGCGGGGCTGGTGAGTTGCTGGAAGCGTTGAATGAAATTCACCCGTTCGTGAAGTTCATGCTCCGTCAGCTTCTCGCGATTCTCCAAGAGCAATACTTGCCCGAGAAAATCGAGAGCCGCCGGAACAGTGCGGCCACTGGCGCGAGCCCCCTCCAACGCTTTGACGAGATAGCGGCAATCCTCATCACTCAGCGTGTTATGATTGCTATCGACGTAGGTGCGATAGATAGGCAAGGCGACGATGGTTTCCACGACAGCATCGATCAGATCGCGTTTCTTGAGTTCCGGCGGAGTGAGTTCGGACACTCCATTGGATGTCTCACTTCCATTTTGGTTATCAGACACGGCATCGTTCGCGAGGGCACCGACTTGCGAAGTAGCCGCGATAACCAGCGCCGATTCTTCAATCTGATCCGCAGTGTTGGTCGCTGCTACTTTCCGGCTGTCGTGCGAAAGCCGCAGCAGTGTATCGGCCAATCGATCAACGTGAGGCGAGAGATCGTTGCGTAGTACGCGACGCTTGCCGGCGGAGGCGATCTGCGAGAACTTCGCCGCACGACGAACTAGACGACGATATTGCTTTTCGATTTCGGCAAAGCCTGCTGGCGACACGAATATTGCCTCCAACTCGTTGAGAAATTCATAGCCTGTCGTGCCAGCCACGGGCCAGTTCGGTGGAAGCTTCTCGTCAGGGGCTAGAATCTTTTCGACGAAGACAGGAATACACCGACCAGCTCGCTCGCCGCCTTGGAGCGCCCCTGAGAGACGTTCCAAATAACCAAGTGGATCGCGCAAGCCATCAATATGATCGATGCGAATGCCATCAATCAGGCCGTCATCCACCCAGCGCAGCAGCGTGGCATGTGTGTCATCGAAGACGCGCGGATCTTCTTGGCGGATGGAAACCAGTTCGTTGATATCGAAGAAACGACGGTAGTTGATCGTCCTCGCTGCATCGCGCCAGTGCACCAAATGGTACGGTTGACTATCCAACAATTTCGCCAATCGCGCTCGCCCTGGCTTGCCTTGGCCGAAATTGTCCGCGGTTTGCTCGGCCCATTGTTGAATCCGCGGGGACTGCATCACGATCTGCGCGAACTGCGACAGCCATTGTTCCGTTTGGTCACGATCGATATTCACTCGCTTTCTTAAGCGCGCGACCAGCTTAGGCAGTTTCTTCAGTTCTGCCAGGATTTCACGAATCTTTTCCAACGCCGGATGATCCGCTTCCAGCGATTGCTCCAAATCTGCCAGGCCAAACTCGCAGATTGTCGGTACGGTCCCAGGATCGACCGGATAAATATGATCGAAGTAGCGAACCAAGAAACGGCCATCGGACCAAACGACGCGAATTTGATCTTGCTCCAGCACGCGCGAACGTCGCTCGCCTAAGACAGGGCCCAAGACTCGTCCCCACATATCCGCGTCAGGCATGCGCCAATCGATGTCAAACCAGCCACTAAAGGGCGAACTGGGTCCATAGGACAGCACGTCTCGCCAATAGGGATTTTCGATGCTCGCTGCCATGTGGTTGGGAACGACGTCGAGCACTAAACCCAGGCCTAGCTTCTTTAGTTCCGTGACCAGACTAAATAGATCGTTCTTGTCTCCCAAATTGGGATTGATCGTGCGCGGATCGACCACGTCATAGCCATGCGTGCTGGCTTGCCTGGCCCGCAGAATGGGCGATGCATAGGCGTGCGTGATGCCTAGCCGACTAAAATAGGGGACGAGCGATTGCGCATCGGCCAGTCGAAAGTCGCGATTGAATTGCAGCCGATAAGTGGCCAAAGGATGGCCGCAATTTTTGCTTTGCATGTTGACTCCCAACGTCAATTGTGAAGGCTCATACAGCCACAAAGGAACTTGCATTCACTTTGCGGCTTTGGCCATCTCGGTTCCCTCCACGCGACAGCGAACTTATCCGTCGGCGCACAAAGTTGATTGATAGTTAAATTGGCTCCGCCTGTATGCGAAAAACCGCCATGGAACAAGATCGCAGTTCATAAACCGAATCAAAGCTTTCGTTGGACGCCTCGGGATCAAACGTGTCAATCAATCGCTGCCAAGGATGCTTCTCTTCTATTTTCGGCAACGTGAAAGGTACCGTCGATTCATGATCGGCATTGAACAGAATCAAGAGCGTATCGCCGCGAACGGCTTCTCCTTCCTCGTCGTTGTCGATGCAATCGCCGAATAGGACGACGCCAAAACAACGCACGTGCGGCGCATTCCATTGTCCTTCATCCATTTCGGTGCCCTCTGGTGTGACCCACGCGATGTCGGCGGCGGCCGCGCCGGCAATCGCGCGATCCGCGAAGAACTTGCGGCGATGAAAGACCGGTTGCTCATGGAAGATTTGGATGACTTTACGAGTGAAGTTGAGCAGTTGTTGATTGCGTTTGGTCTTGCCTGCGGCCCAGTTCAGCCAGGTGGTTTCATTGTCCTGGCAATAGGTGTTGTTGTTACCTCGTTGCGTTTGCCCGAGCTCGTCGCCCGCCAAGAGCATCGGCACGCCTTGGGAGAAGATCAGCGTTGCGAGGATCGAGCGTTTCTTTCGTTCGCGCAAGGCGAGGATAGCGCGATTGGTGGTCGGGCCTTCCACGCCGCAATTCCAACTGATGTTGTGATCCGCGCCATCGCGGTTCCCTTCACCGTTGGCATCGTTGTGCTTGTCGTTATAGGAGACCAGATCTTCCAAGGTGAAGCCGTCGTGGCACGTGACGAAGTTCACGCTCGCGCGCGGTCGTCGGCCGCTCCAAGCGTATAAGTCGCTGCTCCCGCAGAACCGCGTGGCGAACTCGGAAACGACGCCGCCATCGCCTTTCCAGAACGAACGGACGCAATCGCGATACATGCCATTCCATTCTGACCATTGCACCGGGAAGTTACCGACCATGTAGCCTCCTTCACCAAGATCCCACGGTTCGGCGATCAGTTTGACCTGCGAAATAATCGGATCCTGATGAATGATATCGAAGAAGGCGCCGAGTTTGTCGACGGCATGCAGCTCGCGCGCCAGCGCGCTCGCAAGATCGAAACGGAAACCATCGACATGCATCTCCGTGATCCAATAGCGCAGGCTATCCATGATCATCTGCAGCACGCGAGGATTCATGCTGTTGAGCGTGTTGCCACAGCCGGTGTAATCCATGTAATAGCGTGGATTCTCGGAGACCAGACGATAATAGGAAGCATTGTCGATACCGCGAAAGAGCAGCGTCGGCCCCATTTGGTTGCCTTCGGCGGTGTGGTTGTAGACCACGTCGAGAATCACTTCCAGGCCTGCTTTATGTAGCACCTTCACCATCGACTTGAACTCGCGAACGGCATCGAGCGGGTGATCGGCGGAAGCGTAGGAAATCTGCGGAGCAAAATAACCGAGCGTATTGTAGCCCCAATAATTGGCCAGTCCTTTCTCCGCCAGGTGACGGTCTTGAATAAAATGGTGTACTGGCAACAGCTCGACAGCCGTAATGCCGAGCTTCTTCAGGTAACGAATGGCTGCTGGCGACGCCAGACCGGCATAGGTACCGCGGAGCAACTCCGGCACTTTGGGATGGAGCTTAGTGAAACCCTTGACGTGCGTTTCATAGATGATGGTTTTATGCATCGGCGTTTGTGGACGTCGATCGTCACCCCAGTTGAAACGGGGATCGATGACGCCCGCCAGCGGCGCATGAGCGGCACTGTCCCGTTCGTCAAAAGAAAGATCATCCAACGGCGAGCCAATGGTATAGCCGAATAGAGAATCATCCCAGCCGGTGGGACGACCGATCAACTTCGCATAGGGATCAAGCACTATCTTGTTCGGGTTGAACCGATGGCCGTGCTGCGGCTCGTAGGGACCATGCACGCGATAACCATACAATTGGCCAGGGGCCACGTCCGGCAGATACGCATGCCACACCAGATCCGTTTGCTCCGGCATCGTAATTCGTTCTGATTCTTGCATGGCGTCGGGTGAATCGAACAGACACAACTCGACTTTGGTCGCGTGTTCCGTATAGATGGCAAAGTTCACGCCATCTTCGTCCCAAGTCGCACCTAGTGGATACGGCTTGCCAGGACGAACGAGTCGCTGACTTGTGAAGCCATCGGTTCTTTCGGCCGCCAATAGACGGCTACGAATGCGTTTGCCCAGCCCGATAATCGGCTTCTGAATGAGATTGTCCGTCATGTGTGTTTTATTGCTTGATGTAGACCGCGACAGAACAAGGCGCGAAGTCGAGATTTAGTTCACTGGAGTACTCACTCCGTAATGGCAACGTGCCGCCAGGACCATTCCACTTGCTATCGGCGGAATCTAGTACCTTTTCCCAATTCCCCGCGGGGAACCTTGCCGCTAACGTAGCCGGTTGCGTCCCGTAGTGAAACAGGGTGACGACCTGGCAATGGGTCGCCCAACAGTGAACCAACATCGCGCGACCAGGATGCAACGCCGTGACCTCCATACGCTCGCGCGATGGTAAAGCCAATGGCGTCAACGTGTGACGCAACTCGATGAGTCGTCGATAGAAATCCCACATCACGCGATGCTGTCCGGTGCTACTCAATTCGTGGTTCAATTTGCAACGCTCGAAAGTTGCGATTGCTTGCGGATCAGGCGGCTCGTCTTGCCACTGAAATCGCCGAAACTCTTCCTTGCGTCCCTCGCGTACAGCTTGTACCAGACCGGGATCGGTATGACTGATGAAGAACTGAAAGCGCGCGGTTTCGGCATATTCTTCGCCCATGAACAACATTGGCTGGCAGGGCGAGAGAATTACCGTCGCGGCGGCCAATTTGAGCTGCTCAAAGGAAACCAACTCTGTCAAACGTTCACCCAGCAAGCGGTTGCCCACCTGGTCGTGATTCTGCGCGCAGACCACAAGTTTGAGTGGATCGATATGACGCGCCGGACGGCCATGCCGCTTACCGCGATAATGCGAGTAGTCGCCATCCTGCACAAAGCCATCGCGATAGGCTTTGATGATGTCGTCGAAGCCGGTGTAGTCGGCGTAGTAGCCTGAGCGGTCGTCGAGCAATGTCGAGCGAATAGCATGATGCATGTCGTCGCACCATTGCCCATCAATACCGGCACCGCCTAGTTCTTTCGACGTGATTAGCCTCGGATCGCTCAAACTGCTTTCGGCTATCGTATAAACACGACGATTGAGCCGCTCACCTTCCAGTCGCACGGCATCCGCCAACAACTGTAAGAATGGGCGCGCCGAGAAATCGTAGATCGCGTGGATGGCGTCCAATCGCAAGGCGTCGATGTGAAACTCGTCGATCCAGTACAGCGCATTTTCGATGAAGAAGCGTCGCACGTCGTCGCTGTCGCGATCATCGAAGTTGAGCGCCTGTCCCCAGGGCGTATGATGGCGATTCGTGAAGTAGTGGCCAAACTCCGCCAGGTAGTTTCCTTCCGGTCCGATGTGGTTGTAAACCACGTCCATCACGACCGCGATGCCGCGCGCATGTGCCGCATCGACCAGTCGTTTCAGGCCGATCGGACCACCATAGGTATTTTGCACCGCGAAGGGATGGACGCCGTCGTAGCCCCAGTTCCTTCCGCCGGGAAACTGTGCGCAAGGCATCAATTCGATCGCTGTGATGCCCAATTCGCATAGCTCATCGAGATACGGAATGATCCCTTCGAACGTGCCTTCAGCACTGAATGTGCCAACGTGCAATTCATAGGTGATGTAGCGATGCAGCGGGATGCCCGACCAAGTGTGATCCGTCCAATCAAAGTCTGGGTTGATCACCGACGAGGCGCAGTGCACACCATGAGGTTGATAGCGCGAGACGGGATCGGGCCGATCGCGATCACCATCGAGGCGATAAAAATATTCCGCGCCTGGCCTTACGCCTGCCACCGTCAGCTCAAAATATCCACGCTCACGCTGCTCCATCGGCAGTAGTCGCTCTGGCGTGCCGAGCAGTTTCAATTC
>JBGSHH010000736.1:0-2557 GCA_041752355.1 Pirellulaceae bacterium
AACTCTTCCAGCGCGTCGCGCATGACATTGGCATCGGGCTCGATGCCAGTCCAAATCTTGAAGCCAATGACCGCCTGATTCACCAGCATTCCCAAACCATCGACCGTGGTGCAACCATGGTCGGTTGCTTCCCGCAAGAAACGCGTTTCCGCGGGATTGAAGATCACATCCGCCACCACCAAACCTTCCCGCCACGTCGTCACGCTCACCGGCACGCGTGCGGTCCCATCACCAAGCCCGATGCTAGTGGCATTGATGAGCACGTCGCATTGCTCGGGAATCTCATACATTCCTTTCCATCCCATGTATGTGGCAGGAACCTTGACGCGCTCGCTCAAAAGCGTGGCGAGTTCTTCTCCTCGTTCTCGATGCCGATTGACGATGGTGAATTCGCTCACCCCACTCAAGCCCAATTCCACGGCAATCGCGCGCGCCGCGCCGCCAGCTCCCAAGATCACCACCTTTTTGCCACTGGGATCGGTCACGCCGCGCAAACTTTGCACAAAGCCTTTGCCATCGGTGTTTTCGCCGACGAGTCTATCTTCCACGCGATTGACGCAATTAACTGCTCCCATCAGCTCCGCCGCCTGACTTAACTCGTCGAGCAGGGGAATCACCGCAACTTTGTGAGGAATGGTAAAATTCGCGCCCCGAAATGCAAACGCTCGCAAACCGCGCACGGCATCGGCCAGCTTTTCCGCAGGCACTTCCAGAGTTAAGTAGCGCCAGTCGAGCCCAGCGGCGATAAACGCTCGTTCCATCATGAACTGCGTGGGATTGCCTGCGACCGGTTGGCCGAGGCAACAAACTATTTCTTGCAACGCGTGTGACACAGACTGGCGATCTCCCGTCGATGAATAATCGCTACATTGTGAACGATCGCTAACAGGCTTGCAACGCGACGTAGGGGATGGGAATTTCAGCAGGGCGGTACCGAATCCCAAACTGTGCGAGCGGAATTTGCAGCTAGGCGCTCGATGGGCGGCAATCAAACTGAAACGAATGGCGATCATTCGTGTACTGCTCGTGTTGTTCGTTACCTGGCTGATCCTGGCGGATTGCGTGCTGGCGCGACATACAGAGCCATTTCCGCATCCCTCCGCCGCCATCATGCTCGGTTTACTTCTGGGTGAAGCAGGCCTGGTGGCAAGCTGGTTCGCCTGTGCACGGCAACATTGGTTAACGCGATTGGCAGTCGTGTGGGTCGTCATGGCGGTACTCGCCTGGCCGGCGGCGCTCTATTCCGGGCCATCCTGGCGAGCCTGGGCCGGACTTTTGCTGTTATTTAGTGGCGGCATTGCGTTTGGTTGGAAACTGATGCACGCCAGCGGATGGCAATTGGAGTGGCCAACATCGTTCAGCACTCGTCGCGCTACCAATCTCCGCGGCTACCAATTCTCACTCGCCTCACTGATGGAGTTGACGACCATTGTTGCGGCCACACTCGGTCTTGCATCTTGGTTGGCTTTGCCGGATCGACAACCCGTTATCGCGGCTTGCGGCATGTTGCTCCTGTCGACGTTGCCTCCTCTTTGTTGCTGGCTCGTCATGGCCGAAACGCAGCGAGTTTGGTCGCGTTTGGGACCCCTGCTGGCGATGTTGCTAGTGACACTGCTCTTCGTCGGGTTGCATCATGCCAGTGGACTTTCCGCGATGATGAGCCTGTTGCCATGTGCTCTGGCGATAGTGAGCTTGCTCGGCGGCACCGTTGTTTCCCTCGGAGGCGGCAGGCTGGTGCATGTTACGGAGTCCAAATCGTCGCCCGCGCCGTGGGCGCTATCACCTCCGCCCGTCGACGCGCTTTAACGCGCACATAGGGCGCGATATACCGACTTCGATGCTCGAAACTGCCTCGCTCCGCCCCCACTTCGGCATGCAGCGGCTCGACAAAGTCCTCGATCAACAAACCGGCGCGACACATGCCGCCCAGTAACTCTTCCCAGCGATGCAGGAACTCCAGCGTTCCCTCCTCACGATGCCGACTTCCAATCACAGGTGGTAGCGGACCCGTCCGGTAGTAAGGCTCCAGCAACTCATAGCCGCGGGCCGCAGGAGCGACGTCCGCCTGCAAGCTTGTGGGGGATTTATGCTGGCTGATATACAGTCCGCCAGGACGCAGGACGCGCGCAACTTCCCGATAGACAGCGATGACATCCGGCACATAGCATGTGCTAACGGGATGAATAATGAGATCGAACTCTCCGACGGCGAACATCGCCAGATCATCCATGGAGGCTTCGACAGTACGAAACGACAATCCGCGTTCGGCGGCCACTTCGCGATCCAAAGCCAGCATCGCAGGGCTAATATCGACGACGGTTACCAGCGCGCCCGCCGAAGCATAAATCGGACCATGCTTGCCGCCACCAGCTCCCAAGCAAAGCAATCGCTGCCCGCGCACGTCGCCACCAAGCCATCCGAGCGGATCGACTTGCGACAACGGGTCGACGAATTGTGCGTCCTTCGCCGGACGCGTAAATCGCTGCCGTTGATCGACCATCTCATCCCAGGCGCGGCGGTTATGTTCGTGGGCAGGCGTGGACATAAAGTTCTCCTC
>JBGSHH010000737.1:0-5838 GCA_041752355.1 Pirellulaceae bacterium
TCGGCGATAAAATTGTCATAGCACTCACTGCAAAGCCAAATGTCGCGCCCAGCGTGATAGCCGAAGCTCACTGCTGGGTCTGTAGAGTCGGCGAGCGTCCACCAGCAGATGCGACAGTGATCATGCGGTGTAATGCCGTCACTCGCAGAAGCGACCCAATGCTTGCGCTCCCATGTGCGCGTGCGACACCACTCGACCTCATCCCGGATGTCGCTCCACTTCCAGCTATCTCCATGGATCGTGACTGTCTCATGCACGTGCATACGCCTAACGTTGGCGTTCACCAGGCCGCGGGGAACAACATTGACTTCAGAAACCGCGCGGCCCGCGGCTCCGGTGGAACGATTTGTTCGCTGCTGTTACCCAAGTTCCGGCCAGCCAGCCTTGTTCGAGCACGACTCTCGCGAAATACCGGACTCTGGAATTTCCCCGAATTTCTCTTTGTAAATTTCCGAAGACAAGTAGCACATTTCCTCGCATTCCAAGTCCGTCAAAGCCACCGAAGGGTTCGCATTAACGGCATCGAAATATCCCTTGCCAGCGGCGACGATGAAGCCGCGAGCATAGAGAAATCCATCGTCAGACCCGTCGGTGTGTCCTTGGATCTCTGCGCGATCGATGTCGTAGAGCTTCCTTTCTAGAATTCGATCGAACGCCAACAGTTCTGAGGCGGAAAGTTCGCTCAATTGTTCCCGTAACGCTGGGATTACTTCTTCCAGCGATTCGATCAAATCTTCGGCTTTGTCCTCCGATAGTTTTCCATCGGCCAACTTTTGTCGCGATTTCACTTTGCCGCCGATGGTTTGCCATGCGGATTCGATGAGTGCCTAGAAACGAGTTTCATCCATTGCTTGTCTCCTGCAGCGAACAGGCATTCGACCGCAAAATCGCGGTGCAACACGCGCGGCTATTGCAACTGCGACGGCCCGCCGCCGTTCGCTGCAGCGCATGGTTAGCCCACGTCAAATGCACTCTCATCTTCCAATCCTCGAATGAACGCCTCAAAACTCTCTGCTACCTGCGTAATCTCGTAGTCAGACTCCTGGTCAATATGCACTACCCTCGGCTCGCCGTTTGGCCCACACTTACTGTAGTCAAGACACAGCATGTCATGGCCTGCGGACGGGCAATCCGCGAAATAAATCCCAATATCGGGATATCCCCACTCCTCCACCCAAAACTTGCTGCTGAACTCTCCGCACAATGAGTATGTCCTGCTTGAGTCGAGTCCATATATGCCAGTGATCGCAACGTGATCTTCAGCCCACGAAGTAGGCTGAGATGTCCGGTGGCACGTCCTAGTCGGACTGCCTCCGTTTTGATTTCGCAGCAACTCGACATAGGCCTTGGGTAGCCGGTAACCAAGCTTAGTCTGCGCGGACAGAATCATCTCATCAGTCACTGGCGCGCCAGCATACGCCTTCCTTGCGTAGTCTGAATCTTCCCAAAAGAAACTGAGATCAAGCATGCTCATATGAGTGGGCTAATAGGTATTCGACCGCGAAATCGCGGTGGCAATTGCAGCCGAGTATGGATTCGTAAAATGCCATACAATGCCGCAATCTTCCCATTCAGAGTTTTACGCTCCTCAAAGCGCGTTCCACAACACCCAGCCGAGGCGAGCCTCGTTTTTGGGACTAAGGTAGCGAATGCGTGCCGCGTGAAACACCTCTCCCACCGGACGGAACAGTCCTACGTGGCCTGGGTGCGGCGATTCATTCTATTCCACAACAAGCGCCATCCGCGGGAATTGGCACCGACTGGGTGTCCGCAGCCCATTGGACGCATAGCTGAGATTCGCAGTAGCGGAAAAAAGAAACCCCAGGGTCGCGTTGGACGCGACCCTGGGGTTATATCAGTTGCGGGGGCAACACTCCGCTCGAACGGTCTCCGAAACGCCGGTAATCATCCTCGCTTCATTACCCCCGAAGTTTCGCGGTGAGAACCACGACGGGTTATCTTCCTCCAGTTCGACATTTGGCCAACAGCGTCACTTCAGTCAGCCAGTATTGGGTTCGAGAACGCAGGAGAACGTGTCAGCCGCGCTACTCGGATTTGGGAATCCGAATGTAGATTTGATCAAACTCATCTTGGACGGACGGAATAGGTTCCTTCGGGGTCAGCTTCATCACGAGCTCTTCCGTCAGGTTGACCACGCGGTACGCCCAGCCGTCTGGCAGTTGCTTAAAGCGCTGGCCTAATGCCGCGAGATCCTCGGTACGCACTTTGTGACCCTGCAAGACATAGACGTGCCCTTCTGGGTCGACGAGTTGATAGACGGGCCTGCCGGCTTTCCATACGAGGTTCTGAAATTTGGCTGGGTTGAAGACCGCATATTTTGGAATCTTCAAAGTGCCGGGGGGTAAGTGTGCGCCGAATACCATTTTCACTCCCGCAACTTGCACTGGCTCGGAAGCCATCACTCCAACTTCGTCCATTGACCACCATTGGGGGCCGTTCTTGTAGACCGACTGCGCGCCGAACTCCTTAGCCAACGCTTCCACGTCAAGATTGTCCCACCATTCGAGGTCAGCCTTGGCCAACGGCGAGGTACTGTATATGTCGCTCCCCTTTTCGCCGTAGTTGAAAACCAGTTCGCAGTACAGATAGCCGCGTGCATCGGGCAACGTCTGCAGTGAGAGTGTCATTGCCTTTCCCTGTCCGGTCACCATCGTGACTTTACCTGTTTCAACTGCAGCAGGGGGTGAATATCCGCCCACTGGTTGTTCCCCATTGGATTCCTTGGCAGTACCGGCCTCTACGGCAGGCGGTTTTGGGTTGCAACCGCCCATTGTCAATGGCAAGCACAGGAGCGTCGCGACCAGGAAGTACCGTTTAGTCTTGTTCATGAACCGCTGCTCCTTTGGCTTCAAATGTTTCTGTGGTGGTGTAGTGTCCTTTGGGGAAGTACGGCCCCATCACCGCTTCTTCCGTCCCCGGCTTGGCAATGTTATCGGGCCGCTGTTTCCAATTCGGGTCGTTGCCCATAATTCGCAAAATCAACATCCCGAAGTCTGCGCGGTTTAGCTTGTCCTCAAGTCCTTCGCCGCGCTGGCTCCACTTGATCCACGCCACGCCGTTTTCGAGCGTCGCGTTCTGGGGCCGGTCTTCAGGGCGGCTTACGACGATCGTGTAGTTTCGATCCTTGTCCAGCGGAATCTGAAAGTCGCTTAGGCCGTCCACGACCTGTCCGCTAGGGACGGATTCGCAACTGACCAGGGACCAGTACTGTGTCTGAGCGGCCGGCATCGTGGCAGCCCCCTTGCCGTCTTTGCCTGCGTAGGTATCGGGAAACGTCGGCATCTTTCCCTGCATCACATAAACCGGGCCATACTGGCGCGAAAGGTAAGTGACGAGATAAGGTCCCTCGCCGCCTCCTTCCATCGCACCCTCATAAGGGATTTTCGTGCGGGCCTCCGGCGATTTGAAGACACCGACCACCGAATATGCAATCGTCCAGAACTTTTCCCAGCGTGGCGGATTCCGCGCGGGAGCGGTCTGGGGCGTGGTCTTCGGGTCGTTGTCCTTGGCCTGAACGAGCTGTTCCCATTGATCGACGGTCATCGGCTTTTCGGTCTCGCCAACAATGGGTTTTGCGAACTGCTTGACCACTTGCTCGGACGTGAGTTTCGTCCCGTCCGCCAACGCACCTTCATAGGTTGGCAAACCGCGTGCTGCGAAAGGCGAATCACCTGGCCCCCAGCCTGCGCCGTCGCGGTCCTGGTCCGCTAAGTAAACGCGGATCACGGCTTCAATGTCGTTGCCGCTGCGACCCACGTAGAGGGTGTTGGTAGCGCGCCGCTCGGCGTCTTTGGGCGGATCTTCGGCCAGCACTCGGATCGTAAAATTCCGATTTGCCGCCAAACGATTCACCCCCACGCGAAACGGATTAGTTGACCCGGATTCCGGTTCGATGTCAGGCCCTCGCAACGACTCGCCGAAGGCCACGAACGTGTTGCGCTCGAATTTGTAGAGCGCGAATTGAAAAAACCGGACATACGGAAAACGGCCTCGCAGCGTCATGGAACTTCCCGCCGGCAGCGCGAATCGTCCGATGAAGTAAGTCGAACGCATGTCGGGCCAGAGGTTCGGATTCTGAATCGGCTTCGGATTCTCCAGATAATTCCAATAACACCAGCCCCGCGGCCCTTGGAATAAACCATCGTGGCCATACCGCTCGTCGGTGCGAACGGTGCCTTCCAATGACCGGTCGCCAAAGCGAAGCGGGTAAGCCGGCGTGCTTCTGGGCCGTGCATCGTTCCGTGGAGCCTGCGCGAAAGATGTCGCCGGCTGCGCGGAGATGCTCGCAATCAGAATCGCGCCGATGACCGCGAGCCAAAGTTGGCTCCGCGCTATATGAAGCGGTTTCACATTAATGTCCCCAGGTGAATTGAGCCTTCGCCGTGCGCGAGTTGCCAGGTTCTATCTTAAATACTCGTTTCGCTGGCCGCCAATCCCCAAACACTGATCGCGAAAATTCAGTAGCGGTAATCTCTCGCATGGCCGCGAGATTTCTCCGCTTCGATTCTCGCCAAATGAGAGCCACGGACAAAATGGCGAACTGAAGACATTGTCGCCGAGAAACAAAAAACCCCAGGCTAGCGATTTCGCGACCCTGGGGTTATGTGTCAGTTGCGGGGGCCGCACTCCAGTCCAACTCTCCGTTCCTGGGTAGCGAGACGGGTAATAATTGGCGCGGCATTACCTCAGATTCGCAACATTTTGGGGTGCGAGAGTGACCTAAACCGTCCGAAGTGGGGTGTAACAGTCCCACAGGTCAGGGTCGTCCGGTATGCACTGATCACGTCGCGCTTCGTAGCAGTCCGGGCAAAATACCGTTCCGGGGTCGAGGTCCATCGTGTAGTACTCGTACATGCCGGTTTCCGTCAAATAATGCCGAGGATGGGGCATGTTGCAAGCCTCGCACAACTTCTGTCCAAGTTTGAGCTTGGAAAAGCACGCAACAAAATCAGGATGGCTCACGAATTTTCCGGACCCACCGCACGGCAATTCATCGTAAATGCGATGAATCTTGATTAGCCGTTCCCCAAGGTCAAAGTACATCTGCTTCCCGGCGGTCCACCACGTTTTTCGCGGATGCTTCCAGCGAAAAGTGACATGGCTGCCTCGGTCTCGGACATTCAGGTGAAAGGATCGGGCGTCCAAAAGCCAAACCATCTCGCCATAAAAGTTTTCACGACTCGCAATCTCTGCAGTCGAGATCGAACTTGATTGAAGCTCAATGACCCCCTGAGGCGACTTGATGTCCGCTCGGTGCCCGTCCATTACGACTTCGCGCCATTGCCGAGGAAACCGGCGCTTCCATGCCAAATGCCACTCAGTCTCCCCCTCCGACCATCTATCGCAATCGAATCGCTGGGTATGTGCCCAATGCCAGGAATTGATTTCCCCACATTTGGCTACAACGTCGCCTTCGCACCCAGGGCAAGCGCCAGTTTCACCGGGCGTCGCTTCTGTTCTACGACCGTGGACAATCGCATACTGCATTGAGTTTCCTTTCATGCCAACGAGAGTCTAACTCAATCCCCGATCCAGAGCTTCATTACCCTGTGGTCCCCTCGACGAAGGACGTCTGGTATTAGTTCGAAGCCGCATTGCTCGTAGAAATGAATCGCTCGGGAATTTTCCTGATGCACCATCAGCACGAGCCAATTTGGCTTTTTTGCGGCATCGCCTGACCACTCGCGGACCACTCGTTGTCCCTCGCCAATGAGATGGGACATGAGTTGGCGCGCGTACCTCCAGTCCGGATCGGGCGGTTGGCCCCGATACCGTGCATCGATTCCAAGCATCGGAGTCAGAACGATAGTCGTTCTT
>JBGSHH010000738.1:0-6778 GCA_041752355.1 Pirellulaceae bacterium
GGCATTGTCACTTGATGGATCGAATTCGACATAAGCGGCGAGAATCGGTTGATTCGCTTTCGCGTGCAGAGTGACTTTCGTCCCTTCTAAGGCGCGGATATCGCCAGTCTGTTCGACCACGAGTGGCGGCTTCTTGGTGTAGCGAGGATAGTCGTATTGAAGCTTATGCACGACGATCGTTGGGGCGGCCTGCACTTGCAAGTGATAGTCGCGCGATACGGCGTCGCCTGCTTCGATGCGATAATTCAAATCCTGCACCAGCCCTTGGCCATCGGCGGGTAACTTCGCTTTGTACAAGCGACCCGTTTCATCGACGATCAGGTCCAATGTCTTATCGCGCGTCTGGCCGTCGAGCGTGCTATAGACGACTTGCACGCGATCTCCTTCCCGGACCCCACGAATCGTGGCGGAGACCTCCACCGTGTCCCCAAAGTATTTCGACGCGTCGCCGGGGGCGACTTCTTCGATTTGCACGCGCGAAGGTCGGGAGATGTCGGCCCACGGCAGCGCCACCCGAGCCATCGTTTGCAGTGGATCTTTGGGCGAGAGAATCTTGTAGGCCGCGCAAATCGCGAACACGCCAGCCAGCACGTAGCCGATCTTGATCAGCTTGGAATAGTCGATCACCGAATCCAACGGCACCTGCGACAGATCGCTGGCGGCGCGGGCTTCGACCGCTTCGTATACCACCTCATGCACATCGCCCCGCTGGGAACGCAGCATCAGAAAATTGATCAAACTATTTTTGAGCGACGGGGAGCTGTGTTCGATTGTCAGCGCGGCATAGGCGGGATTGATCGAGTTGCGCAAAAGCGGCCAAATCACGGTGGCGAAGAACCAGGCTACACCACCCAGGAGTATCACCAGTGCCGAGGCCCTGCCCCAAAAGCCGAGCGGCAATAGCCAATGATCGATCAGCGCTGCCGCGAAGAAAAACACCAGCACGCCCACGAGCAGCGTCACGCAGGCGGCTCCCAACTCGACATATTTCACCTGCCGCCGGGTGGTATTGAGTTGCCGCTCGATATATCGCTCGCGTTCGGCGTGCGAGGCACCAGGCGCGGACGTCGTATTTGCAGCCGGAAGCGAACCGGTGGCCATAGGTCAATTTCCCGAAGAGAAGCCCCCGCGACCAGGCGCGGTAACGCCTGGGGATGGTTACGTTAAGTATAGACGCCCGCCGGGGAAAAATGATTCCCAAGAGTGGGGATTCTCGTGCAAACAATGAGAACCTCCCCCAGTCAGCACCACAATCACTGCAAACAATTACTGATAAAAGACTTACACCAGGACAAAAACCGCCAAAAACGCTCAAAAACGCTGACACGACAATTGTCAGAAATAGGACAACGCGGATATTCTGGTAACAACCCAACTCTCCCGCCTGCAGAACCGAGCCTTTCATGCCTTCCGTCGATATCGTCTTCCTTCACCCCCACGACAACACCTGCGTCGCCGCTCGGAATCTGGAACGGGATCAAACCATCACCGCAGGTGGTAAGTCGGTGAAGCTGCGCGAGGCGGTTCGGATGGGGCATAAAATCGCCTTAGAGACGATTCGCCAAGGCGAGCCAGCGAAGAAATATGGCCAGGTGATCGGCTTTGCCAATCGCGAAATCGCGCCCGGCGAGTGGGTGCATGTGCATAATATCGAACTGAGCGACTTCGCCCGCGATCCGGCCAGTGCGACAGAGATTCCACCACCGCTGGAGCCAATTACCGATCGCACATTTTTGGGGTACAAGCGTTCCAATGGCAAATCTGGCACCAGAAACTATCTCGCGCTCGTTTCCTCCGTAAATTGTTCCGCCACCGTTTGCAAGGCGATCGCCAAAAAGTTCGACCAAAGCATTCTCAAGGATTATCCGAACATCGATGGCGTCGTTTCGTTCAGCCATGGCGATGGCTGTGGCATGGAATACGGCGGGCTGAAGCACCAGATGCTCGCCCGCACGCTCGGCGGCGTGGCGAAGCATCCTAATATCGGCGGCTTCTTAATTGTCGGTCTGGGTTGCGAAACGGCCTCGCCTGGCTTCTTGATGGAAAGCCAACGCCTGGTGCAGATCGATGGCATTCGCGATCCGCACAATTTGCCGGTGATGTCGATGCAAGACATGGGGGGCACGACGCGCACGGTGGAGGAAGGAATCCGCCGCATCGCCGCACTTCTGCCGCAAGCCAACGATGTGAAGCGCGTGCCGATTCCCGCCAGCGAGATCATTCTCGGCACCAACTGCGGCGGCAGCGATGGCAATAGCGGCATCACCGCCAATCCGGCACTCGGCATCGCGAGCGACATGCTCATTGCCGCAGGTGGGACGAGCGTGCTGGCCGAAACGACGGAGATTTATGGCGCGGAACATCTGCTCACGCGTCGCGCTGTTTCCGTCGAGGTCGCGAATAAACTGCTCGAACGCATTCAATGGTGGCATTGGTACGCTGGTCTGTTCGGCGCGAAGTTCGACAACAATCCTTCGCTCGGCAACAAGGAAGGTGGCCTGACGACCATTGCGGAAAAGTCGCTGGGCGCGGTGGCCAAAGCCGGCTCGACAGCGCTGGTCGATGTCTATCAGTACTCCGAACAAATCACCGCCAAAGGGCTGGTCGTGATGGATACGCCAGGGCTCGATCCACCCAGTGTTACCGGCCTGGTCGCAGGCGGTTGTAATGTCGTCGTCTTCACTACTGGCCGCGGCAGTTGCTTTGGTTGCAAGCCGACGCCATCGATCAAGGTCGCCACCAACACACCGATGTATGAGCGCATGCGCGACGACATGGACATCAACGCTGGCGAGATACTCACCGGCGGCAAGAGCGTGCAAGAGATTGGCCGGCAGATCTTTGAAGAGATTCTCGCCGTCGCCAGCGGCCAGAAAACCAAGAGCGAAGAACACGGTTATGGCGATGAAGAATTCGTGCCGTGGATGGTGGGGCCGGTGTTGTAGGAGTTGCCAGCGGAAACAAGAGGAGTGGGAGCGAAAGGGCTGCTGTGACTAGTGATGTGAGAATCCGATGAAGAAGTTCGCTGTCAATAGAGACGTTCTCGGGTTGATCCTGTTTGTCACGATCGGCCTGCCGATTTTCTATTTCGTCGTGCTACCGATCGCGCTGGATATAGACGTGCAGTGGGTCGCTCCGCAACCCAAAGTTCAACCTTTGCCTACGGAGAGTGCCACCGATTGAAACTCCCCTCCCGCGTTGACGATCCGCCCTCTCACTGTTAGCTTGTGCTGACGCGTATTTCTACCCTCAAACACACCCTTTGGGGGTAAACGCTTTGGCCTTTGGCTGTCAACTCACAACCAACCTTCCCCACCGGCGCGCTATCCCCGAGGAATCCCGACCATGGCTCATGAAGTTACCCTGATCACTGGCGATGGCACCGGACCGGAACTCGCCGAAGCGGCCCGCTTGTGCGTTGATGCCACGGGCGTCCAAATCAAATGGGACGTGCAAGAAGCTGGCGTCGATGTAATGGCCCGCACGGGTACGCCACTCCCCGATGGCGTGTTGGAAAGTGTGCGTCGCACCCGCTGTGCCTTAAAAGCTCCGATCACCACTCCGGTCGGCATTGGCTTTCGCAGCATCAACGTCTTCTTGCGACAGGAACTCGGCCTATTCGCTTGTATTCGCCCTTGCAAGCAATACCCTGGCGTCCGTTCGTTCTATAGCCATGTGCCGGTCGATCTCGTGATCGTGCGCGAGAACACCGAAGATCTCTATGCCGGCGTGGAATTTGAAGCTGGCAAACCGGAAACTAGCGAACTGATCGACTTCATCAACAAGATCAGCCCCAAGGCGAAGATCAAGACCAAAGGTGACGAAACCGGCGTCTCGATCAAGCCGATCAGCGTCAGCGGCACCGATCGGATCGTGCGTTGTGCGTTTGAATACGCCGTGGCCAACAAGCGTAAGAAAGTCACGGTCGTTCACAAAGCGAACATCATGAAGTTCTCCGATGGTCTCTGGCTGGCGACCGCCACCAAGATCGCCAAGGAATTCCCAACGATCGAGTTCGAAGAGCGGATTGTCGATAACATGTGCATGCAACTGGTGCAGAAACCAGAACTTTATGACGTGCTGGTGCTCTCGAACTTATACGGCGACATCGTCAGCGATTTGGGTGCTGGTCTGGTCGGCGGTTTGGGCGTTGCTCCAGGTGCCAACATTGGTCCTGATGGCGCGGTCTTTGAAGCCACGCACGGCAGCGCGCCGAAGTACAAAGGCTTGAACAAAGTCAATCCGACCGCGCTGATTCTCTCCGGCATGTTGATGCTCCGCCACTTGGGCGAGATCGATGCCGCCGCCAAGCTTGAAAAAGCGGTGGGGGACGTGATTGCCGAAGGGAAGCACGTAACGTACGACCTCAAGGCCGATCGCAACGATCCCTCCGCCGTCGGCACGCGCGAAATGGCCCAAGCGATTTGCGCGAAGATGAAGTAGGCTGGGTCACGTAGGGTGTGCGCAGCACACCAATCACTTTCGCTGGTGTGCTGCGCACACCCTACGATGATTACGAACAATTGAATGGATCACACCATTGATTCCCACGGTTGTTCGACTTTATCTGAATTCGAAGGAACGCATCGTTCAATTGCGGAAAATTGTGCGGTTTGCATCGCTGCCGCGAACTCGTGAGTTCGTCAAGTTTCGCAATCGCGAAGGTGGTGACTATTTCGCGTTTACCGTGATGCAAATTACGCATCATGAGCAAGGCTGTCCCGAAATTGTGGTGCAATTGCGCACAAAGACCCAAGATAGAAATACGGCTTCATTCCTTCCGGACGAAGAACTCGACAGCTACGCGAAAAACTATGCCAATGAAGGTTGGGCCATTGTCTCCCATGCAATGAACAAGACCATTTGCCCCGATGGTAGTTCCGGTTGGGACGCCGTTATGAACGAAACCATGTAGGGTGTGCGCAGCACACCAATCCCTTTCGCCGGTGTGCTGCGCACACCCTACGATGCGCATCAATCCTGCTGAATTTCGCGATTTGGTCAGTGGCCGTAAGCGAGGGCTGCTGGCGATGCTCAAGCGCGGTGGGCTGCGCATGGCCGAGGTGCCTTACACGCTCGGCGTCGCCTTTCGCAATTGGCAGTTCAACTCTGGCCGGCGAAAGATCACGCGCGTCGAAGTGCCGGTTATCAGCGTCGGCAATCTCACTGTCGGCGGCACTGGCAAGACGCCGCTGGTGGAGTGGCTGGCGAAGTACTTCCGCCGACACGACGTGCGCGTGGCACTCATCAGTCGCGGCTATGGCGCGGAAGCAGGCGCGGTGAACGACGAAGCGCTCGAACTAGAGCAACGTTTGCCAGATGTGCCGCATCTGCTCAATCCCGATCGCGTTGCCGCCGCGAACATCGCCATCGAAGAACTCGAATCGCAACTGCTGATTCTCGACGACGCCTTTCAACATCGCCGCATCGCCAGGGATCTCGATATCGTGCTGGTCGATGCGCTCGAACCGTTCGGCTTCGAGCATCTTTTGCCGCGCGGCACGTTGCGCGAACCACTCGCTGGTTTTCGTCGCGCGGATGTCGTCGTGTTGACGCGGGCGGACTTGCTACCCGCTGAAGCCCGCTTCGCTATTCGTCAGCGGATTGAGCGCTATCGCCCCGATGTCGTCTGGGTGGAAGCCGCTCACGCCCCGCAGACGTTGCTCGCTTCCACGGGAACGCAAGCGACAATCGATTCCCTGCGCGGTCAGCGCGTGGCGGCGTTTTGTGGCATCGGCAATCCAGCTGGCTTTCGCCATACGATCACGACGTGCGGTTACGAACTGGCCGAGTTCCGCGAGTTTCCCGATCATCATCGCTACACTGCGGAAGATGTCGCCGCGCTCACCGCTTGGGCAAACGGGCAAGATGTAGCGGCGGTGCTTTGCACGTGTAAGGATCTGGTGAAACTCGCCGTGCCGCGACTGGGGAAGAAGCCGCTCTGGGCGGTGTCGATCGGCATGGAGCTATTAGCAGGTGAAGCCGCGCTGGTGGAGCGATTGCGTCCGATTTTGGAACGCGTTTCTTCGTAGGATGGCGCGCGTCATGCGACTTTTTGCCGCGCGACGCGGACACACTCGCGCCACAAGCTGGGAATCGTCTGTTGATGATCGCCGGCGATGTAGTGACTGACTCCGCCATCGGCGACCGTGCGCACAAGAATCGTCTTCCAAGGGCGATAGTAATACATCGGGTGCGCTTTGCTCGGTGGACCCGCGCGATAGTCGTCTGGCAATTCGCTCAGATCAAATACCGCCGTCGTGAAATGGCGAATCTCGCGACCTTCCTGGCGGGCCACATTGCGAGCGATCGACAACGCCTTGAGATAGACCTCCGGACCCGTCACGGCCGAACCAACATTGAGATATACGCCTCCTTCCAGTCGCGAAATGGTCTGGGCGAAGATGAGAAAATCGGTGTAACTGGTCGCGCCTAGCGCCGCCCCGTCGCAGTTGGCGTGCGCATGGATGATATCGCTGCCGATACCGACATGCGAAGTCACCGGCACGCCGCAGCGATAGCCAGCGGCGGCAATGCTCAGATCGCGACGCGGCAGGCGTTCCTCTTCTATCACGCGACCGACCGCTTCGCCCAGTCCTTCGCCGCGCGCGGCCGCTTCGACGATGATCTCATTCAAACGCCCTGTTTCCTTCCACAAACCGAACTGCCCACGCTGAATCCACTTCGGCACATCTTCGCTGGTGCCATCCCCCAGCGCGAGTTCAAAATCGTGGATCATGCCTGCGCCGTTGGTCGCCAGATGCGTGACTAGACCGCG
>JBGSHH010000739.1:0-10011 GCA_041752355.1 Pirellulaceae bacterium
GACATTCGCGCCAAGATGAAAGACCCTGGCTGCCGTTGCGAGACGGAGAATCCGTCAGGCTCCTGCTGCCTGGGAAGTGTAGCCAAGGGAATCACCATTGCTCAAAAGGAACTGAAGATGAACAACACAACCGTTCAATCACCGTCCACATCATCGACAAACCGTGGCGAGCTAATCGCCAAAGTCGGAACCGTCGTTTCGGCAATCATGGCCTCCGCTTGTTGCTGGCTGCCTCTGGTCCTGTTGGCCGTGGGTGTCTCGGGAGCGGGCATTGCCGCGACTCTGGAAGCTTATCGCCCGTTATTCATGGTGGTGACGTTTGGGTTTTTGGGCGCGGCGTTTTATTTCACGTACCGACCGCAGAAGAAGACCGCCGCCGGGGCAGGACATGACTGCTGCACGGTAGAACCAGCCGACGGAGATAACTGTTGTGCCCCGACGGGCAATCGGCGGTTGAGCATGATGACCTTGAACAAGGTCATGCTGTGGGTCGTGACGGTACTGGCAGTCGCCTTTCTCTTGTTTCCCAGCTACGTCGGCCTGGTGTTTGGAACGGGAAACGAATCGGCTGTAACCAAGGATATGAGTCGGGCCGTGTTCAAAATCGACGGCATGACCTGCGAAGGTTGCGCTACGACCGTCGCTCAAGCGATCCGTCAGGTCAACGGTGTGATGGCCGTTGAAGTTGATTATGAAAAACGGCAAGCGGTCGTTGGTGCGGAACTCTGTTGCCCGTTACCGAAGGAAAAGATTCAGGCTGCTTTGAAAAAGGCCGGATACAGCGGGACGCCTCTCGGTGAAGGCGACACGACGAAAACCGCCACCGACGCATCTGACGATTCAGCCCCCATCACGCGAAGTGGCGAGATCCCATCGCATAACGGAGAAACTCAAAATGGAAAAACCTTTTGATTTGGTTATCCTCGGTTCCGGTTCGACGGCCTTTGCTGCGGCGCTGGCGGCGCAGGAGTTGGGCAAAACGGCAGTGATGACCGAGGAGCGGCCCATCGGCGGCACGTGCGTCAACAGAGGCTGTCTCCCGTCGAAAAACCTGATCGAAGCGGCAAAGCTCATTTACGATGCCGCGCATCCCCGTTTTCCGGGATTGAAGCCCTGCCGGTTGGAATTGGATTTTTCGGCACTTGTTGCGCAGAAGGGCGAAATTGTCCACGGTTATCGAGAGAAGAAATATGAAAGCTTGATCGATGGTCGCATCTCCATTGAGCGAGGGCACGTCGAGTTCGTCGATCCGCACACGGTCGAGGTCAACGGCAAGCATCTCAGCGGCGAGAAGGTGCTGATTGCCACCGGCTCCCGTCCGGTTGTTCCCGACATCGAGGGTCTCAATCTGGTGCCGTACCTGACGAGCGACCTATTGTCCGTGGATGAAGAGGTCGAACTGACCGAACTTCCCAAGTCGCTCCTGATTGTCGGCGGCGGCTACATTGCTCTTGAACTCGGCCAGATGTTTCACCGTTTCGGGACGAAAGTGACCATTTTGGAACGTGGTCGTCAGGTACTCGCTCACGGCTATGAACCGGAAGCCGGGCAAGCCATCGGACAAGTGTTTTCGGAAGAGGGCATTCAGATCGTCACCGAGGCGTCAGTGATCGCAGTTCAGGAAGATGGCGACGAGATCGCAGTAAAAACCTTGGTTCGTGGGGCACAACGAGATTATCGGGCCGAGAGGCTGTTAGTGGCAACAGGCCGACGCCCCAACACGGACAACATTGCCATCGAGCGGGCGGGAGTGTCGGTGAATGAGCGTGGCGAAATCGGCGTGGACGAGTTCCTGAAAACGAACGTGCCGCACATCTTTGCAGCGGGGGATGTCGTTGGTCGGCAAGCCGGGAGCCAGATGGCGACCCCTGTGGGAAGTCACGACGGACGCATTTCCACCCAAAATGCATTTTCCAGCAACATGCGGTCAGTCGATCATCGAGTAATTCCCCGTTGCATTTTCACCGATCCACAAGTTGCGGTTGTAGGCATGACCGAGGCGGAGGCTGTTGCCGCAGGCCACCGGTGTTGGTGTAACACGATTCCAATGTCTCTCGTTCCCCGTGCCGGGGCGATTCGAGACACAAGAGGCATCATCAAGATGGTGGCTGACGCTGACACAGATGAAGTGCTGGGCGTGACAATGGTCGGTGCCGATGCAGGCGAAGTCATTCACGAAGCGACGATGGGGCTGCGGTTTCGGGCCAAAGTGCAAGACTTTATCGACATGCTGCACGTTTACCCGACGATTGCCGAAGCGCTGAAGATCGTTGCTATCTCGAAGTTCAAAGATCCGGCGAAGCTGTCGTGTTGTGCAGAGTGAGGACACCCGTGCGATGAAATGCAAAAAGAAGACCAAGTCGATCGTTGTAGCCGCTGCCTTGCTCGTGTTGGGAATCGGCGTATTCTACGGTTATCGTTTCGCCGAAAAACTCATGGCGTGGCGGCATCTCGATCAGACGTATTCGGAAGACTTCGCTTCCCCCGCCGAGATTGCGCCGAACCTCAAGGGCAAGAAACTCGTGTTCCACATCCGCACCGGGTTGGATCAGGACGACAGCCAAATTTGCGTCGGATTCAATGTCATTTTTGCGGCACTCGAAGCCGGATCAGACGTAACCGTGCTGTTTGACGCCGGTGCTTTGCTCGACCTGACCGCCAAACGACATAACCTCGAAGCGACAGGCGTTCCTCTGCGCCTCCAGAAAGTTATCGCCGCCCAAATGAACCTGCCTTTGGAAGAGATGCCGAGCAACTACAAGGAGTATCTGGAACTTCTTCATCTACGAGGAGCCAGTTTTCATGCGAATACAGCCATGCTGATCGTCACCGGGGATCATGAGAAAGTTAAGGCGACGATTTCCGGTTACGATTTTGTGGAACCGGTGACTTACGCTGGCGTGGCCAATCTGCTCTCCGATGCAGATACGATCATCGCGTATTGAAATGAGAAGGACCACAATGCACCGTCTTGCATCCCTCTGCTGTCTCGTGACGTTCGCACTCGGCTGTGGTACTTCTGATTCGCAACCAACGGCACTCAGGAAACTGCAATCTGCTGACACCCGGCCGTCTACAGAAGGCAGCACTACGTCCAGCCAGGAGTCATTACACGATCTTTCCCCCGACGCTCACCAGTTCAAACAAGCCTTCAACACAGCAAAAGGACAGGTTCGAGTCGTCATGCTGGTTTCGCCCGGCTGACCAATGTGTCAGAACGGGGCTCGTCCGGTCCACAATCAATCGTCCAGCCGGATCAACAGCGACGGTCTGAAAGTGTTTGTCGTATGGACGCCTCGCTATCCGGGCGACAACCGGGCGAAAGCCGTTGCCGCCACATGCATCGTCCCAGACTCGCGCGCAACCCACTACTGGGACGCCGACGGAAGGATGTCGAAACAGAATGGCAAGCAGTTCGCATGGGACACGTACATGCTGTTCGACAGCAAAGCCGACTGGATCCCAATCGCCGCCGAACCCCACTGAGTGGATGCACCAGATGAGCCAAGTCTTTGGCCGCAACCATCCGCGATGGCTCAACGGCGAACGGTTTCGGCAAGCCGCGCCGAGTTCTGCTGAATCTCGGGGTACTCGTTCGGGGATTTCGCAGTCTATCCAAATAGCCGGCAGTGCCATTCGGAATGGCAAAAAAGCTCCTGTAGGCTCCTGTCAATATGCCACAAATTCACTTCTCACGAGATTGCGCCTTGGCACCCAGAACCGGCCCCCGCCGTACAACCGTAACAGTGCTGCCCAACTACTATGTCGCGCCGCGACAGCATTTCGTAGTCGAAGTCCTCGATGTTCGACGGGCAGTCGCTGCCAACTTCCAAATTCAGCATCTGGTTGAAGTCACAATCGAACAAGCGGCCGTCCCAGCCAACGGACAGTGTATTGCGGCACATCAAGCCGTTGATGGCGGCTGGATTGAAGGCGTCAACGAGTGTCTGCATGTATTGCTCGAACTGATTCATCCTGACCAGATGCTCCAGATACCGGCTGATCGGCATGTTGGTGATCGTGAACAGGCGATTGAAACTTATGTCGTATCGAGCTTGCAGTTCCCGACGATAGGCGGCTTCCAACGTTGCTTGGTCTGGCGGAAGGCTCGGCCCGACTGGGTTGTAAACCAGCGTCAGAGTGAGTCCACTTCCTTCGCTGCCGTAACCGAGTTGGTTCAGCAGTCGCAGCGCTTCGACAGAACTGGCGAAGGCCCCGCCGCCGCGTTGCGCATCGGTGTTTTCTTCAAGATAACAGGGCAGCGAAGCAACGATTTCGACCCCGTTCTCGGCAAGGAACACTGGCAGGTCGTCATACCCCTTAGCCAACAAGATCGTGAGGTTGCAACGGTCGATCACGTGTCGCCCAAGTGCCCGCGCCTCGCGCACCAAGTCGCGAAAATGCGGGTTCATCTCAGGCGCGCCGCCAGTCAGATCGAGCGTTCGTATTTGGGGATTGCTCCGCAAGACGTTGAGGCAAGCGTCCACAGTTGGCCGCTGCATGATTTCTCTGCGGTCCGGTCCGGCATCGACGTGGCAATGCGCGCATGTCATGTTGCAGAGTTTGCCAACATTGACTTGGAGAATCTCGATACGGTCAGCGAGGAGACGTTCGACGCCGACTCGTTTCAGTTTGTCACCAAACCTCGGCGATCCATGCGGGTGCGACAGAACGACGAGTTGCTGGTTTGCATTTGCGAGGGGATCACCCCGGTGTTGCAGCGACGTGGTTGCTTGCGACATGAGCCATAGGCCTTTCGATTCGTGATTTTGACATTCTCTTAGTCGTCGGAGCCAATCGCACACGATCAACAGCATGCGCCGTCGGGTCCGCAGCAGTCGCCACTGGCCACAGTTGTGGCGTTGTAGTCTTGTCCCTTGCTCTCGCGTGGATGGCGGCTCGCGTTGCGACGACAGTCAAAGGGCTGAGCTTCATCCAGTAGAATCTGCTGATGCGGCTCCACGGGGATGAACGCGCCGTCATAGGGATCGTTTTGCAACAAATGAAAGGTCTTGTCGCAAACGGCTGCCCGTTGGCCACGATGGTAAACGTGCCCGTCGTCATCTTCGACTTTCTTGAAGGGACCGCGATAGATGACCGCCTGATTTCGTTCGAAACAAGGGCCCTGCTTGCCCTTGTAGGCGACGACAGTAACTGCACGGAACTCGATTCCTTCGACCGTTTGCCATGGCACCTGCTGCCGCTTGGCAAAGTACATGCCATGAAAGCCGGCGCGCGCGAATTCAGCCAGAAAGTCGTCTTCACGCCACGCACCGGAAATGCAACCGGACCACAGCGTCGGATCGGCCTTCAAGTGCTCTGGTACGTCTTCGTCCGAGACAATGTCGCTGATGGCAACGCGGCCCCCGCGGCGGAGTACTCGAAAGACCTCTCGAAACAGTTGCTCGCGGTCCTCCGGTCGCACGAGGTTGAGGACGCAGTTCGATACGACGCAGTCAACACTATCGTCGGGAACCAGCGGTTGCTCGCGGCGCAATCGCTGTTCTATCAGCCGCTGCTGGAGGATGCCGTCCACACCTGACCCGTGGTGATGCTCGCGCTGGCCGGCAAGCAATTCCAAGTCAAGTTGCAGATCCTGAATCATTCCGCAGCGAAACGATACGTTGTTGAAGCCGACGCGCTCGGCAACTTCCGCTTGATACTTCCGTGCCAGAGCGAGCATGTCTGTGTTGCAGTCCACCCCAATCACGTGACCGTCGGCACCCACGAGTTGTGCGGCGATGTAGCACAGCTTGCCGCCGCCGGAACCAAGATCCAGCACGGTGTCTCCAGCTTTTAGGAAGGGCGATGGATCGCCACATCCGTAATCGCGCTGGAGGATTTCGTCCGGAATGGCTTGTAGCAACTCTGAACGGTACTCGACCGGACAGCAGAGAGACGCCTCGCGCTGCTTGGCCGCTGCCGCATATCGAGTTCGCACGGACTGTTCGTAAAGCATTATATCGGACATGGATGTTCTCAATAATTCTGTTGTTGGGATAGGAAACTAATGGTGGGTCGCGTTAGATTGCGCGCAAGCGGTTGTCACGACGTGCCCTCGCGATTCCCACAGGAAGCCGGAATCCATCCCGTGGGAATCGCTTTCAGACTTAGTGTGACTTCCGCCGTCTGCCGCAGCGCGGCTTGAGTTCATGGGTATTCCTTCGTTCGTTGATCATCCATCGGAATTTCGCGTTAGAAACGGGTGCGGGCGTGAGGTCGATGCACCCACCCCTTGTGCGGTTTGCAACGTCAACCATGTAGGACGACGTACACCTTCCATGATCCTTACACAGAATTCCGAAAAACTTGGATTTTTCTGGCGTTGCAAGTCGCGAACGGTAGCAATCGGACGATTTCCCGAATATTTCTGTAAGGAACGCCACGCTGGCGCGTCGATCCACAGGGGCGAAAACTATGAATAACGCAGACCGCGAAATCCTCGAACACTTCACGCGCACACGCGAGAAGTCGATCGCGTTGCTCCAAGAAGTCCCCTGCCCCTGGTTATCGCGAACTGCGACTGGCGAGGAAAACTCGTTGGGGCAACTCTTTGCCCACATCGCCTCGGCAGTCGATTTTTGGATGGAACGCTGCATGCACGACAGCGGGCAGGCAGCATTAGTGGATGAAGGAGACAAGGCGTCGCTTATCAAGTCACTCGAAGCATCACGAGATCGATTAGTGCGATTCTTCTCGAGGGAGGACGGTGTGGCCATGCAGTACACCTTTGTACGGCCAACGGGCACGCGTGCCGACGTATTTCGCGACTCGGAAAATGTTGAGCGGTTTTCGGGCCGCGATCGCGTTCTTTATCTCACGCAACATGAAGCGCACCACCGCGGAAAAATCGTGCTGGCTCTGAGGCAATGGGGATTTGTCGACATTCCATTCTTGCCCTACTAACGCGCATCGGCGGGCCGAGTTTCTCCATCAGGCTCGGTAGATCTTCAAACTCCCGCCTCCAAAACTTCCTTGCAAAACTTCATGTAAGGAATCGCACATCGGTTCGTCGAACTCGTATCGATAACCAGCATTAACACCGAATGTGGAACCTGGCAGTGCCCTCGCCACGAACTCATAAGGAACAAAGTCATGCCACAAGGCAACTCGAATCCTGAAACGCGTGACCAATTTCGATTCGCGAAGAAGATCGCCGTATTCCTGCTTGTCGCTGGGATCATCGTCGTCGCGTACACGCAGCTTGGCGACACCCTCACGATTCAGAACCTCGCCCAGCAAGAATCCCAACTCCGTGGCTTCCAGCAGGAGCATCCGGTGCTGGTTTACGGTGCCGCCTTCCTAATCTACGTTGTTGTAACCGGCCTCTCGCTGCCAGGCGCTGCTGCGCTGACGCTCGTTTACGGCTGGTACTTCGGGCTGATCGAGGGAGTTGTGCTCGTTAGCATTGCATCGACAACAGGCGCCACGCTGGCTTTCCTACTCAGCCGCTTCCTGTTTCGCGATGCAATTCAAGCACGGTTCGGCGACCAACTCGCCAGTTTCAATCAGGCATTGGAGAAAGAAGGCCCGTTCTTCCTATTCACGTTGAGACTGATTCCGGCAGTGCCGTTCTTCGTGATCAACGCCGTGATGGGGCTGACTCCGATCCGCACCAGGACGTTTTGGTGGGTCAGCCAACTCGGCATGCTGGCCGGTACGGCGGTCTTCGTATACGCGGGATCCAGCGTTCCTAATCTGCAAACGCTCGCCGATCAGGGAATTGGAGCCGTGTTTACACCGAGCCAACTCATACAGATCGTGATTGCCTTCGTCTTGTTGGGCGTTTTCCCGTTGATGGTCCGCTACACAATGAAATTGATCTTGCCGTCCAAGTCGCCAACAGACTCAAGTGGATGTACCGTATCGTTATCTCCCTCCTGCAATTCACAACCCAAGGTGTAAGCATGATTGCCGCCTCAAACAAGCGTGAGGAACACAATGACTGAACACGAACTCGTCCAACTCCTTCCCAAAGACGAACATAATCAAACACTTGAAGCCAACGTTCATCCGCCAGACTGGAGCAACCCGACTCCAGCGGGTCGCTACAATCTGGTCGTGATCGGGGCCGGAACAGCCGGATTGGTGGCTGCGGCCGGAGCGGCAGGGCTGGGTGCCAAAGTCGCCTTGATTGAACGCAGCTTGATGGGCGGCGATTGCCTAAATGTCGGCTGCGTGCCTTCGAAGGGAGTCATCAGCGCGGCGCGCATTGCAGCGACCGTCAGAAACGCGAGTGAATTCGGTGTTGAAGTTCCGGAAGGGGTGAACGTCAATTTCGCGGCCGCCATGGAAAGGATGCGCAAGCTGCGAGCCCGTATCAGCCCGAACGACTCGGCGG
The DNA here is from genome assembly GCA_041752355.1 of Pirellulaceae bacterium. Taxonomy (GTDB): domain Bacteria; phylum Planctomycetota; class Planctomycetia; order Pirellulales; family Pirellulaceae; genus JAEZGD01. The sequence continues at coordinate 8,342 of JBGSHH010000739.1, forward strand.
CGCGGTTCCGCGATCTTGGTATTGATGTCTACTTCGGACAAGGTCGCTTTGTTGATTCCAACACGATCGACGTCGATGGAACGAAGCTCAACTTCAAACGCGCCGTCATCGCGACGGGAGCACGGGCCGCCGCGCCGCCGATCGCCGGTCTGGACGGCGTGAAGTATCTGACCAACGAAAGCGTCTTCTCACTGACGGAATTGCCACAGAGATTGGGCGTTATCGGCGCCGGTCCGATCGGTTGCGAGTTGGCACAGTCGTTTGCACAGCTCGGCTCCAAGGTGCTTCTTGTTGAGTCAGAGCATGGCATCTTACCGCGCGAAGATCGTGAGGCCGCCGAGATTGTGCAGAAGGTAATGCTGCGCGACGGCGTGAGACTACTCTGTTGTGGACGCAAGCTGGAAATCAAGAACGAGGGCGGAATCCGCCTGACCGTCGAGTCCCACGACAAGAGCTACGACGAACCGATCGACCAACTGCTGGTCGCCGTGGGACGCGCGCCGAATGTCGAAAACCTCAATCTCGAAGGGGTCGGCGTCGATTTCGACAAAAAAGGCGTCAAGGTCAACGATCGCATGCAAACGACCAACTCACGCATCTACGCGGCTGGCGACATCTGTTCGCCTTATCAGTTCACGCACGCCGCGGACTTCATGGCGCGCATCGTCATTCAGAACGCGCTGTTCAAAGGTCGCAAGAAGTCGAGTGCGCTCAAGATTCCTTGGTGCACTTATACGACCCCAGAAATATCTCATGTTGGACTGTACGAACATGAAGCCAAAGAACAAGGAGTCGAAGTCGATACGTACGTGCAACACCTCAGCGACGTGGACCGCGCGATTCTCGAAGGCGAAGACGACGGTTTCGTAAAAGTTCACGTCAAGAAAGGCACGGACCAGATTGTCGGCGCGACGATCGTGGCTCGCAACGCCGGCGACATGATTTCCGAAATCACGTTGGCCATGACCCACGGACTTGGTCTTGGCAAAATTGGCAGCACCATTCATCCATATCCGACTCAGGCCGAAGCGATTCGCAGGCTTGGCGATCAATATAGCCGGACGCGACTTACGCCCTTCGTCAAATCACTGTTCAACAAATGGCTGGCGTGGACGCGATAGTCCGTCACTGCCCAGGGAGTGTTTCACCATGTGGATTGCGAATTGCGAAGAAACTGAATGCTTCATGCACGGACTGGAGCGGCGGAATCCGGGAGAACTGGAGTTCCATCAGGCGGTGCGAGAGTTCGTCGAAACGGTCATGCCGTTCGTATTGGAGCATCGCAAGTACAAAGATGCTCAGATACTCGAAAGGATGACGGAGCCGGATCGAATCGTCATCTTTCGCGTCACTTGGGAAGACGACGCAGGCAACATTCGAGCGAATCGGGCGTGGCGAGTGCAATTCAACAACTCGATTGGACCGTACAAAGGCGGAATGCGGTTTCATCCCGACGTGACATTGAGCGTCCTGAAGTTTCTCGGCTTTGAGCAGACGTTTAAGAATAGCCTCACGGGCCTGCCGATGGGCGGAGCCAAAGGCGGCGCGAACTTCAACCCCAAGGGAAAGAGCGATCGCGAAGTCATGCGATTCTGTCAATCGTTGATGATTGAACTTCATCGCCACATCGGCGAAGACACGGACGTTCCGGCTGGCGATATCGGCGTCGG
>JBGSHH010000740.1:0-2653 GCA_041752355.1 Pirellulaceae bacterium
AACGAGTTTGTCCACGAGCGCACCAACGCGCGCGTGCAAAAGATGTATCCCGATGGCATTCACGCCGTCATTGCCGACGCGCTCCGCGAGCAACTCGGCGACGACGTGATCGTGCGCACGGCGACGCTCGATGAGCCCGAGCATGGACTTACCGAAGAAGTGCTGGCAGAAACCGATGTGCTCACCTGGTGGGGACATGCTGCCCACGATCAAGTGCGCGACGACATTGTCGAACGTGTGAAGCAGCGCGTATTGGAAGGCATGGGACTGCTGGCACTGCATTCGGCGCACGCCTCTAAATTGTTTCGCAAACTGATGGGGACCGGTTGCATGTTGCGCTGGCGCGAGGCCGGCGAGCGCGAACGCTTGTGGATCGTCGCGCCCCATCATCCAATCGTGAGCGGTTTTACCACGGAGTATTTCGAACTGGCGCATACCGAAATGTATGGTGAGTTTTTTGATATTCCGCAGCCTGATGAGCTCGTATTTATCAGCTGGTTTGAAGGCGGCGAAGTTTTTCGCAGCGGTTGCACGTTCCAGCGTGGTCGAGGAAAAATCTTCTACTTTCGCCCTGGCCACGAAACGTATCCGATCTATTACGACTCCAACGTGCGCCGCGTCCTTGGCAATGCCGTGCGCTGGGCCGCGCCCAGCGGTGCAACTTATTACGGCCAAGGTCGCAACATCGCAGAGCCACTCAGTCCGATTGCCAATCCGATCGCGACGGAAGAGAGCTTGCATCAGTAAGTGAGTTCTTTGTGGGAGGCGAATCCTGTCGCCGATTGGCGCTCGTACCCGACTACCCCTTCACGTGTTGCTTCAACCACGCGACAAACCGTTTGAAGAGCCGGCTTTGAAAGCGGTATTGATGCCAGACCAAAGCGATGGTGCGCGCAGGCTTCTCACCTGCAAGCGATCGGTAGACGCGCGTGGGACTGGTATCGAGTTTCCGCGCCATGGCGGGTATCAGCGAAACGCCTTGTCCCAGCGCGACCAACTCTTGCAGCGTCGCCAATTGATTGATGCGCGAAGTGATGATCGGCTGAAACTTCTTTTGTTGGCAGTAACTCAGCGCGTCGCGTGTCAAGCAATGCGAGTCATTGAGCAGCACGAATGGTTCGTCGCTCAGATCCTTGAGCGTCAAGCGGGGCTTGTCGGCCAGCGCATGACCCGCCGGCAGCACCAGTAGCAACTCTTCCGTGAACAACGTTTCGCGATGCAAGTTCACGCCATCGACAGGCAGCGCCAGTAGGGCCAGATCGACTTCTCCCTCTGCCAGCTTGCGAAGCGAGTTTTGCGTCACTTCTTCGACCACTTCCAACTGCGCGCCGGGACACTCCCACCGAAAGCCTTCCAGCACGCCGGGCAAGAAATAAGGGGCGATGCTGGGAATAGCGGCGATGACCAACCGCCCAGTATCGGGGCGGTCAGCGATGCGCGCCTGTGCGTCATCGAGCAATGCCAATACCTGATCGACGCGCTCCTTGAGCAGCCTGCCTGCTTCCGTGAGTCGCACTTGACGCCCCAGTCGTTCGAAGAGCGGTTGACCTAACTCCTGTTCCAGCTTGATGATCTGTTGACTGAGCGAAGGCTGGGATACGAACGAAGCCTCCGCCGCGCGCGTGAAATTGCCAAGTTCCGCCGCTTTGGCGAAGTAGCGTAGCTGTTGGAGTTCCATAGGTTGTACCTATCGTAGCTATCCAAGCTTTGTCTTGGACTTATGCTTGTCTCTGCGGTAAAGTATGAGTGTTAAAGGTTGAAAAGGCAAATCGGGAGCGCAGGCATCCCTTCCGCATTACGAAAAAGCACCTCGCGCACGCTTCGGGTTGATTTAAGGAATTCACGACATGCAAACCAAATGCAAATTGTTCGCCGCCCTCCTGCTCGCCACGGGTGTCTGGACGAGTGCTGGCGCGGCGGAAAGCGAAACCGTGAAACTCGGCACGCCGGAACTCACCGCCGGCATTCCCGGCGAAGGGAAGTTGACGCTGCCCCAGATCGAAGCCTGGCTCGCCAAGCCGGAGAATCACGTGCCGCTACAAGTCGAATTGCCGGCTGGTTTGGCGGTGGGTGCTGGGGGCATCAAAATCCCTAAAGACAATCCGCTCACGCGCGCAAAAATTGAACTGGGGCGGCAGTTGTTCTTCGATCCTCGTTTGTCGGTCGATGGAAGCATCAGCTGCGCCAGTTGCCATGATCCGGAGTTCGGCTACGGCAAGGACACGCAGTTTGGCGTCGGCGTGCGGGCTCAACTCGGCGGGCGCAATTCGCCGATCGCTTACAATCGCATCTTGAGCGATTTGCAATTCTGGGATGGCCGCGCCACCACACTCGAAGAGCAAGCCAAAGGCCCCATCGCCAATCCAATTGAAATGTCGCACACGCACGATGCTTGCATCTCCGACCTGAAGAAGATTCCTGGCTATCAAGCGCAGTTTGCGAAGATCTTTCCTAACGAAGGCGTGAACATTGACACCGTCGCCAAGGCGATTGCCTCGTTTGAGCGCGTGCTCGTAACGGATACGTCGCCTGCGGATTACTACGAACCGCTGTTGACGTTCTCCAAGGCGTTTCAGGACGAAATCGAAGATCTCAAAGCCTTCGAGGAAGACGATCCCGATTCATTCAAGCAGTATATGACGCTCAAGAAAGC
>JBGSHH010000741.1:0-7431 GCA_041752355.1 Pirellulaceae bacterium
CAACATGCCGCGCTGTTTAAGATCCTTCAGTAGCGCCGCGAGAGGTTGATCGACACGCTTGGCTTCTTGGCCGTGGTTCTGTTTCATGTCCTCGTGACCATCCCAATTGATGCGCGGAGAACCAAACGCGCCACCAGCGAAGAGTTGCACAAAGCGCACGCCCCGTTCGAGCAATCGTCGCGCGAGCAAACACGCGCGACCGAAGTCTTGCGTTTCCTTTTGTTCCAGGCCGTACATCGTTTGCGTGGCGGCGGTTTCGTTGGTGAGTTCGGTGACGTCTGGCACGGTGAGTTGCATCTTGGCCGCTAGTTCGTAGCTGTGCATGCGCGCCGCTAGTGCGTCGCTTCCTCCATGAGTCTTTAGATGTTGCGCGTTGAGTTGAGCGAGCAGTTCGCGACTAGCCAGTTCGGTGCGCGGCGCGATCGGTCGGGCAGGCGTGAGGTCGTCGATGGCGATCCCTTGGCTGCGCATGATCACGCCTTGATGCCGCGCGGGGAGAAAGCCATTGGTCCAGTTGATCGAACCGCCTGCCGGCAAGCCGCGCGGATCGGGAATGACGACATACGAAGGCAAGTCGTCGCGCTCGGCCCCCAAGCCATACGACATCCAAGCACCCATCACGGGAAAGCCGTTGAGTCGAAAGCCGCTCAGTTCTTGAAACGTGGCGGGAGTATGGTTGCTCGTTTCGGCGAACATCGAGTTGATGATCGTGAGGTCGTCGGCCCTGCCCGCCAGATGCGGAAAGAGTTCGGAGATCCACAATCCGCTTTGGCCGCGTTGCTTGAATTCCCAATCGCTTTGTCGCAGCAAGCCGACCTGTCCGAAGAAGACGTCGGGCCGTTCGCTAGCGCCCAGGGGTTTGCCGTGTTGCTTGATGAGCTGCGGTTTATAGTCGAAGGAATCGACCTGACTGACGCCGCCGAACGCGGTGATTTGAATGACCCGCTTCGCCTTGGGGGCGAAGTGGGGTGGCGGATCGTGGGCTTCGCTTTTGATCGGCGCGGCGGACAGCAGCCCATCGCGTTGCAACAGCGAGACGAGGGCCGCGCCGCCGATACCGTGCGTGGCAAAATTCAAAAAGCCGCGGCGCGATAGGTTGGGATGCATGCTGGCCTTTCGAGAGGGGAAGTTATCAGTATCCGCGAAGCGGCAGGGGATAGCAAGGTTTTGTCGGTGTCGATATGCAGGCAGCATGTGCCTGCGAGTTCCCTACACACCTACACCACGCCGTACCAAAGCGTTACAATTCAGTAAGTACCTTTCTGTTCACGACTTTACCGCGGCACCCGCACCATGAACGACGCACTCAATCAACAAGCGAAGGCTCTCGAGAACCAGTTCTTCCATCAGCTCGATCAGAAGTTGCTGGCCGAGGTGAAGGCGAATCTGGAGAAGCAGCCTAAGCGCGAAGCTTTGTCGCAATTGACGAACATCAAGAGTGTCGAAGTACTCGACAAGCTCTTGGATTTGGGGATCGACGCCACCACGTTTGCCGCCATCACGTTTGTGCCGCTCGCGGCGGTGGCCTGGGCCGACGGGGCCATCGACGCTCGCGAGCGTAACGCCGTGCTCAAAGCGGCGGAGCAACATGGGATTCAGCCAACAGGTCCAGGCTTTCATTTGCTGGAACGCTGGCTCGAGCAGCCGCCGGGACCGGAGTTGCTGCACACTTGGGAACGATACATCCAGGAACTGCGGAACGTGATGGACCCCGCCTTGGTGCTGGCGTTGAACAAGGAAGTACTGGATCAGGCCGAAGCGATCGCGAAGTCGTCCGGCGGCATCCTCGGTATGGGGCAGAAGATTTCGGCGGCGGAACAGCGCAAGTTGGATGAGCTGGCAGCCGCTTTTACCAAGTAAGTCGCGACGGCAGACAGAAGTGTCCCGCCAGAACTTAGCTGGCGTGCTTTCCCTTGAGCGGTGAAAACTTCTCCGGAGGCATGATGATCGATTTGATGCGCAGGCCGAATTTTTCGCCGACTTTGACTGCCTCCCCTTGAGCCACCGCCCGATTGTTGACCTCCAAGGTGAGTGTGTCGTCGCACGATTTGGCAAAGGGAATGATCGAGCCGGGAGCGAGCTCCACGATTCGGCTGAGCGGTTGCTTCGAGGTGGCCAATGTCACCACGATCGGCACCTTAATTTTCAACAGGCTGCGGGTGTACGTCGGCAGCCTGGGCAACGCGGATTCCAGATCTTCATATTGCGGTGACGCGGCGGCAGCGGGTTTGGGCGCGGCAGGTGGAGCTTTAACTACCGCAGCCGCGGCGCTGACGGGTGCCGCTAGCGCCGCGAGATTCGTGATGGGCCAAACCAGCAAGGCATCGCCTGCGGCGGATTCGTTTTTGAGCGTAAGCGAGACGGCTTCCGTTTCGGCGCTCAAGCCGGCGCGGATCAGTGCAGCGCTCAAATCGGGAACCGCAAGTGCGGAGAAATCGTCCGGCATCTGCGCTTCCGGCAGCAGCAACATGCCCAGCTCTTGCGCCAGCGTGGTGAGCTTGCTGACGCCGGTGGCGTCCGGTGTCGCATACCAGCCGGGGAGCAGGCCGGTCGCAGCCGAAATCGCCACGATCGCCGCGCTTCCCTCCAGATGCAGCACGACCAACAAACCAGCACCAGTGGCACTGGCAGGAAGCTCACTGGGCGACAGCGGCAAGGCTTCGCCGGGGGTCAGTTGAAACTTGCCATCGAGGGAACGCGAGAGCGCCCCGCTGGCTTCTTCAGCTCCAGCTTGGCAAGCGGCCAGAACTTCGGCAGCGGTAAGTTTGATCAGCGACATAGGATAGCGATAAGCAAGAGGAGCCGGCAGCAAAACTTTATATCGGCTGAGGCAGGCAGCAAACTTCGCGCAGCCTTCGTAGAATACAACATTCGAGTTCCCCACCCACTGGCGTCGCTAGCGCCAGCGAAAGGAGATGGAACACCGCCTTACTCGTCGCGAGCAGGAAAGGATGGCGTACCAAGCACTGTTGCCAATGACCCCTGTGCTATCACTGCGGCGCTGGCATGACCCAGCCAGCACTCCTTCCATGCTGGCACACCGGGCTGGCTAACTGTGGAACACTCTCTATGTCCAACGACATACGAAAACATTCGCCACTGGATCCGCCGCCCCGGCCACCGTCGCGCTGGCGGTTTAGTTTGGGATCGATCCTGCTGTTGATGACCGTGCTGTCGCTGGCGCTGGGATGGCTTCGCGCCATTCCGATGTCCGGCGAGATGCGTTTAGTCATGCTGTGGCTGTCGATCGTATGGGGAGTGGTGGCGCTCTTCGTGCTGGCACCGTTGTGGCTGCGGTATGGACAACTTCAGCGCGACATTGATGCTGGCAAGGAAAAGACGAAGCAGTGGTTGAAAGAGTTCCGCGCTTCGCACACAGAGCCTGACTCGCCACCGCAAAGTAGAGCGCAAGGTCCGCCGTCCGAGCCTTAATGAATGTCGATGACCGCCCCTTTGCGGCGCGTCCTCGCTGGGATTACCATTTGGAGAGACGGAAGTCCGGTTGCTCCCTCCTCTCCCCACCGGTCCCACGCCGCTGCCGTCGAGATTACTCGCCTGCCGTGGTTTCCCAAGGTGCTATATTTATCGGTCCGGTCCAGCGCGCAAGCGACTGGCGTTGATTCAACTAATGACTTCGGTCACAGCGGGGAAAGCATGAAACGCATCGGGATCTTAACCGCCGGAGGTGATACGCCGGCCCTGAACGCCACCATTCACGGGGCCGTAGTGCGGGCGAGCCAACTCAGAGTAGAGGTCTTTGGCCTGATCAAAGGCTTCAATGCACTGTTTCATCCGCGTTGTCCGCACGTCCATCTCAATCCGCTTTATTCGCCGATTCCCGAACTTGAGCCGACGCGTGGCGGCACGATCCTTGGTGCGTCGCGCGATTATGTCGATCCTAACGATCACGTCGCGCTCGATTCCGTGTGCGCGAAATTGCGCGAGCTCAAGATCGAAGGGGTGGTGTGCATCGGTGGCGATGGCACGATGAATGGCTTGCAGCCCATTTGCGATCGCATTCCCACCGTGCTGGCTCCCAAGACGATCGACAACGACTTGGGCCTGAACTATCCCAATGAAGCCGACCAATGGCTGCGCGAGGAGTGCCCAGAGAAGCCAGGCTATCGCTATCGCCTGAGTGAATCGCGCAACGAGTTCGATCTCGAGCAAATGGTGAACTACGTCACGCCTGGCTATGCCACCGCGGTGTTTGTTTCCGCAGGTGCCGTCGAGCGCGTGCGGAGCACGGCCGAGAGCCATCGACGCATCGCCATTTTGGAAGTGATGGGCCGCCACTCAGGCTATATCGCGCTGGGCGCCGCTTACGGGCAACCGGATATCGTGCTCATCCCCGAGCAACCGCTGAACAAAGAAGCGCTGATCGAGCGGATCAAGGAGATCTACGATCTGCAAGAGAACGTCGTTATTATCTGCGGCGAAGGCATTGTCGATGAGAACGGCCACGAACTAGGCGCGTCGCAAAAGGTATTTGATCCCTCTGGTAATGTGATGCTGAGCGGTGCTTCGGAAGCGCTGCGGCAGATCTTGATCGATGCCATGGGGGACGAATACTTCCGCGCTCATGGCCGCAACGACTCCGCCAAGAACGCCATCTTCACTCGTAAAGTCGGTCACACGCAGCGCGGCGGTCGCCCACTGCAGTTCGATCGTTTTCATGCCGCGCAGCTCGGCGGCAAAGCGGTGGAAATGCTGCTGGAAGGGCAGAATAACGCGGTCGCTACACTGCAATGGAATCGCCGCTTGGGCTTTTACGTCGCCAGCACGCCGGGCCATAAGTTCCGCGATCGTTGGGGGCAGATTCACGCGCGTCACGTGCATTGGGCTTTCTACGATGCGCTGGCGATGCAGCCATCGCGTATCGGCACGGAATACTTGCTCAACATCTTCACCAACGCCATTGGCCAAGACGATTTGGAACACACCCGCGACACGTTGTTCGACGCTGGCAATCTCTATCGCCGCTATCATTCGATCAACACCGACATCAATAAGCGGATTCGATTCATGTAACGCGCGCGAGGCGTATGGAATGTTGCTAGGCATCCTCTCCGATAGCCACGATCAACTCGACCGCACGCGTCGCGCGGTCGAGCTGCTTCAACAAGCAGGGGTCGAGGCCCTCATTCATTGTGGCGATCTCGTTTCGCCGGAGATCGTGCAAGCGTGCGCGGTGCTGCCGTTTTACTTTGTCTTTGGCAATGGCGATTCGCGCACGACCACGGAGCTGGAGCTCGCAGCGCAATCACTGCATGCCACGTGCTTGGGTTTGGGCGGCGTCGTGGAACTGGGCGGCAAACGGGTCGGCGTGGTTCATAGTCATTTGGATGGCGAAGTTCGCCGTGTGCTGGCCGCTGCGCCAGACTATCTCCTCACCGGCCATTCGCACATCGCACACGACCTTCGCGAAGGGCCGCTCCGCCGCATCAATCCCGGTGCGTTGCATCGTGCGAGCACGTTCACCGTCGCGCTGCTTGAGCTATCGACGGATAAGCTGGAATTCATCGAGGTGCCAAGGTAGAGTTAGTCCTTTCACGGAACTCCTGCCAATCCCCTCAAATTGCTGGCGGCCAACCATACGATGAGTAACTCCACTCACGCAGCACATCAGTTTAGCGCAGTCTTACTCGAATTGGCCGAGGGACGTTTGCCGCCCGATCAATGGTTGGCATGGTGGGACAATCATGCAGGCGAAGTGGAGGCAGCGCTCTCTCGCGGTTGGTTCCTAAAGCTCAAGCCCAAACAGCTTTCCTCTGGAGCCGATCGGTCCGCTGTCATTAGTCAAAGTGGCGCATGCGAAATACTCACGGCGCTGGGGATTTCGTTTATCCAATCCGATCGCTATGAGAAGGGATGGAAGCAGGATTTTCGGCAGTTTGTCGCGACGGAAGCGTCCCAACAACAGGTTCGCATTCAAGCCTGGGAATCTCGATTTATCGCGCTCGGCGAAGAGTTTCCAAAGTTGGGCGAACTGCTACGCAAGCGCGCGGCGGATATCGAACAGTTCGACGAACCGGCCACCGCTGCGGAAATTGCGTCCGTCCAGCAGCGCCTCGACGTCGTCTTGCCCGATACGCTTCAGCGCTTTCTAAAGATCACTAGTCATTTGCAACTCGACCGGTTCGTGATGGGACTTTCGTCGATTACGCCGCATGAAATGATGATCGGCGAGGGTGCCGCTTCGAGGGCGGCCATCGTCTGCGGTGAGTACTGGCTGGAGGCCGATGGCGACCAGTTATTGATGGAACACTCGCGTCAATCAGCACCCGATGCGCCGCTCTATTACTATGTTCACAGCACAGGCAAAGTTCGCAAGCTCGCGAACACGCTTGTGGAATGGTTCGATTCCCTCGCGAAATCGCCCGTCTTTCGCCACTAACGTCTTCGGCCATCAAACAACGCCACGCAACCGACGGTTTCGATTCGCACGTCGCTGAAGCACCGCGACAACTCCACGTGCAGGCTTGCCAGATCATCGGTGGTGTTGGAGAAGATACCTTGGCGATTGTAGCGCGCCATCAAGCGCCGGGCAGGCCAGTTCAGGGGAACATCACGTCCCAGCAACGTCGAACCAAACAACGCACCGCCTGGTGCCAGGAGCGGCAGCAAGTGATCCAACACCACCCCTTTCTCCGCCAGCGTGCCAGGCAAGCAGTGCAGAACGTAGTTCAGACTGATCGATGCGAATGGCGCGGCGTCACAGGCGATCGGTTCCAAGATGCTCGCTTGATGCGTCGTGGGTTGATAGCGCGCCACGCGCTTGGCGGCGTGTTGCAAACAATGTGGGTTCAAATCGAGAAGCGCCAGCCGCGGTTGCGCAGTGGGAAAGCGACAGCGATCGAGGAAATAGCCTGTGCCAACACCGACATCGAGATGGTTGTCACTCACGTAGGCGTTCATGTGCGCGAGCAGGCGCTGCGTGGGGCAGCGCCACAACCAACGATTCGAGAAGCCCAACACCCACCAATCGTAAAACCGCAGCACGTGCGGCGAATAGACCGCAGAACTGGCGTGAACAAGTGCGTCGCTCACAGATCGCGTTCCGGCAACGATTCCGGCGCGCCCAAAGGAGTCGGTTTGTTCTCCAATGCTTTGCCTTCGATCACTTGTTCGCGGCGACGCTTTTTCAGCGACGCGAATATTATCGTCAGCAAACCGAGCAGAATCTCATCCACAAAGGGAATGGGATCGAGAAGGAACAAATCGGCGATAAACAAAAACGCGGTGATCGCCACCAGCCACGGAAACCGCAACCCCTTGGCGTAATCCAAAAACGTATCTTTCGCGACTCGCTGGGGTGTTTCCATGGTCAGGCTCGAATGGGCGCGATCGGTGCGATGCCACTGTGACATAGCTTAGCCTATTTCAACTCTCCCATGAATCGGAGCAACTTCGCTTCCAGCAATCCGAGAT
>JBGSHH010000742.1:0-3985 GCA_041752355.1 Pirellulaceae bacterium
GCGATCAAGCCCGCCAGCACAAACGACAGATTGCTAATCGCATTCCAAGGCTCGGCCCAGAAGATGGGATTGACGCCGCGCTCAAAATAGAGATTGAGCATCGGTACTAACAGTGCTGCCAAGTTCATAGATCAGGCTCAAGTTTGATATCGAACGTGTTCTGACCTGGCCCGACCGGCAATTTCAGCGGCGTCGTCTCAAACGACCGATACCTCAGCGGAAACAACGGCTCATCTTCGACTTTCGGCGGATTCAAGATAGGACCGATCGGGTGATCGCTCGGTGGCGGGCTAACCGCGACTTGATACTCCCCCAATGGCAATCCGACACCTTGCGCCATCTCGACGACATACGTGCCGTCCTCCTGAATCAGCGCCGTCATGTACACCCCTTTGGCTTGATCGGCGAACATCACTCGGCCGCGCGTCAGCGGCTCATCTTGAAACGTCACCTTGCCTGAGACGCGCCCCATCTTCTCGTCGCCACAACCGGTCGCTACCAGCAAAAGCACCCACAGCAGCCAGAGAGGGCGCGAGCGAATACTAAAAATTCGTTCCATTGATTACGTGTCCATCATCGCGGTTTGCCAGATCGTATTCCACTTGCACGGCCATGCTGTCGCTTAAGAAGTGAACGGAGCCATCGATCAGCACCACGTTCGCGCCCCCGCCGTGTACCGATTGAATCGCGCGGTTAGGACCGCAGTTGCCAGGGACACCGAGGGCCTGATAGCTCTTCTCGCCTAGGCGATGGATGACCGTCACCATGTTGAACGCCCGTTCCCAGCCATCATTGCCAGGGCCCATGCAAAAGCCGTGGCCGCAATCGCTGCGACAATCGACCTTCACACCGCCGACATCGACGCACCAGTCGGAGGTTTCCGCCACCAGCATCGTGTTGCTCGTGCCATCCTTGACTTCGCCGAGTTCCACGCCGCGATGCACAATCAGCGCGCCACCTTGCGAGACGCGACCATCGACACCTTGCACCGGATTCTTATTCTTGGCGGATGGATGATCAGTCGCACCCGAGACCCCTGCGTAGGTCGGGCTCATGATGTTGGACGAGCTATGTTCGGGTACGAGCAACACCAGTTTCGGCAAACTGCTCGAAGGGCAATACATGAAGTTGAACTGCACGTTGCGGAGCAGGTCGCGGTTGGTGTTGGGACTAGTGAAGCCGAGCCAACCGCTGTTGGGCATGTTCTGATTGAACTTTTCGTAGACCGCGTTCTGCTCGACATACGGCAGAATCCGCACCCACCAGGAATGCCCATAGCCGCCGTTGGCCGGAATCAATCCGCCTGGCGGCAACGAGCGATGGGCATTCTCATAATTGAGCACCGCCAAGCCGATCTGTTTGAGATTGTTGGTGCATTGCGTGCGCCGCGCGGCTTCTCGCGCCGCTTGCACCGCCGGCAACAGCAGCGCCACGAGCACCCCGATGATGGCAATCACCACCAGCAATTCGACCAACGTAAACGCACGACGAGAAGAAGAGAGAAGAGTCATGCCTTAGAGCATAGCGATTGGCGCCCTTGAAGGCAATTTTGAATGCCTGACGACTGTGATTATTCGCGCCCCCAGGAGGCTCGTTCGGCCAAATGATGCCGAACGAGCGAAGTAGAAGTATTCCAAACAGCGGGCGGGACGCCCCCGCTCCTACTTCTTCTCTTTATCAAACGCCGAGTCAAACGCTCGGCCACTGGGCGAGAAGTCCATCTTCTTGACGAACTCGGCCGCTTCACGCGCGCCGAACTCTCGATCCATGCCGCTGTCTTCCCACTCCACCGAAAGTGGGCCTTGATAGTTCGCCACGTTCAGCGCGCGGATGATCTCTTCGAAGTTGATGCCGCCACGACCGGGGCTGCGGAAGTCCCAGCCGCGCCGCGGATCGCCGAAATTGATGTGACTGGCCAGAATGCCAGTGCGTCCATTGAGCGTGGTGATGGCGTCTTTCACATGGACGTGATAGATGCGATCGGGGAATGCGCGAATGAACTCGACCGGATCCACCCCTTGCCAATGCAAATGGCTGGGGTCGAAGTTGAAGCCGAATGTCTCACGATGATCGAGCGCCTTGAGCGCCATCTCGGCGGTGTAGATATCGAAGGCGATCTCGGTCGGATGCACTTCCAGCGCGAACTTTACGCCGCACTCGTCGAACACATCGAGAATCGGATGAAACCGCTCGGCGAACAACTTGAAGCCATCGTCGATCATCTTCTGCGACACAGGCGGAAAGCTATACAGCAAATGCCAAATGCTCGAACCGGTGAAACCGTTCACCACGCTCACACCAAACTTCTTCGCGGCGCGGGCCGTGTCCTTGAGTTCATCGATGGCGCGCTTGTTGACCCCTTCCGGCTTGCCATCCCCCCACACGTAGTCAGGCAGGATCAGCTTATGCCGCTCGTCGATAACATCGCAGACGGCTTGCCCCACGAGATGCGCGCTAATCGCATGGCATTGCAGGTCGTGTTTTTCCAACAGCGCACGCTTGGCGGCACAATAGCCATCTTCCTTCAGTGCCTTCTGCACTTCAAAGTGATCGCCCCAGCAAGCGAGTTCGATGCAGTTGTAACCAAAGCTTTGCGTCTTGCGGGCCATTTCGGCGACGGGTAAATCGGCCCACTGACCAGTGAAGAGGGAAACGGGACGGGCCATGAGGGTTGCTCCTTTAAGCGTGGAACCAAGAAGAATTTGGGCGAGAGAAACGCACATTTTGACGGCCACGTCGGCAGCGTGCAACTGGGCTGGATCCATGGGGCAACTCCCCGTTCTGATTCTCCCGGTCGCGGCGAATTTGCCGTCGGATTTGGCAGATATGGTAGGATGAACCAACGACCACCAGACCACCACGCTGCTCGCGCGCGAGGAAACCCCACATGATCGCCTGTCGAACACTACTCATCGCGGTTTGTCTTTTTGCGTTGCCGAGTTTCGCCTGCGCGCAGCGCAACATCGATCTGGAAATCGTCACCGAGCCAGGCCTCGCCTTGACCGCGCCCCAGAAATGGGCGGCAGCGGTCGGGGAACTGGGGTTGGCCAGCGTGCGAATTCGTGGCGGCAAGGCGGGCGATCGTGCGCAGATTACCGAGACCGGCACCGCGAAGGCACCCTCGTTTGAAATCACCGCCATTTTGACGTCCGGCAACAAACTCCTTCTTCCCGGCGGCAGCTTTTCGATCAATCAAATGGGCGAACTCAAAGCGCTGTTGCAGAAGATCGGGTCCGGCAAGAAGGATGAGCCGATGGAGGCGACGGGCGCGTTTGGGCTCAATGCCGAGCAACTCGTGGCAATTCATGAAACGCTCGGCGGCAAATTGCGCCTTCAGACCAAAGGCAAGCCTGTCGGTGAGATTGCCAACGCGATCCTGAAGGAAGTCGAGATCAAGGTCAACATCGCTCCGTCGGCGCGCAAGGCCTTGGCTGCCAACGAAGTGGTGATCGATGAGCTGAACGGTCTGAGCTTTGGCACGGCGCTCGCTGCGGCGCTGCGTCCCGCCGGCCTGGTCTTCGCGCCGATCCGTATCGGCAAGAGCGATGTCGAATTGCAGATCGCCGACTCACGCGACCTGGAACAAGCCTGGCCGATTGGTTGGCCGATGGAAAAGGGACTCAGCGAGACGTTGCCAGCGATGAGCAAGTTCCTCAATGTCGAGATTAACAATGTCATCATCGGCGACGCGCTGAATTCGATCCAAGGTCGCGTGCAAGCGCCGTTTCTCTACGATCACAATGGCTTGGCGCGCGAGCGCGTCGATCTGGCCAAGACGAAAGTCTCGCTCCCCGAAGGCAAGACCTATTACAAGAAGATTCTCGATCGCATTCTCTCGCAAGTCCATCTGCAATGCGAAGTCCGCCTCGACGAAGCCAACAAGCCCTTCGTCTGGGTTTCGCCAGTGAAGTGATGTTATGTAGGGTGTGGCGAGGCACGAGCCGCACCATGCGCGACGTCCCATCAATGGTGCGGCTCGTGCCTC
>JBGSHH010000743.1:0-6578 GCA_041752355.1 Pirellulaceae bacterium
CGACGATTTGCATCCCGACAAAGACCTGCCAGACGATACGCGTTTGTGGGCCG
Organism: Pirellulaceae bacterium; assembly: GCA_041752355.1. Lineage (GTDB taxonomy): Bacteria > Planctomycetota > Planctomycetia > Pirellulales > Pirellulaceae > JAEZGD01. The sequence goes on from JBGSHH010000743.1 coordinate 54, forward strand.
CGCTGCAAAGTGTCGGCGGCGGCACCTGGGGCGGTTGTGTGTATGATGTCGAACAAGTGCTGGCGCGACTCTCCGCCGTGATGCCGCCAGTCACACCAACCCGCAGCGCATAGTACTCATCACGCTCCGCGTGATGTCGTTTGACTTGCTACACCACGGATACTCGCCAAACCTCCCCAGGGGGGAGGGCGAGACCAGCGAGTAACCCTCAAAAGTCAACATCCAGCGGCATCACGACGGAGCGTGATGAACACCAACCCGAAGCGTTAGCGAGGCTCCCCCCGGATTTCCTCGCTGACGCTTCGGGTTAGTGTGACCAGTGCGTAGCTCGCAAAAACCAACCACCAGCGGCATCACGCGGAGCGTGATGAATACTTTGTGCTCATCACGCTCCGCGTGATGTCGTTTGACTTGCCAACCCATGGATACTCGCCTAACTTCACCGCAGAGAAGCGGATGGTGTGACCAGCGAGTAACACTAAATAGTCAACATCCAGCGACATCACGCGGAGCGTGATGAACACTATCCCGTAGCGTGAGCGAGGACAGGGGTATGGTGGGTTTGGTACGGCGCCATGCAAATTCCGTCCTCACAGCCTCTGCGAGCTGGTTTAGGACGGCAGGCGAAGTACCAACGAAAAAACCGCTGCAAGCTTCCCAGGGGGGAGCCTTGCAGCGGCCGGAGAACCTGAGCTCTCTTGGTAAATTGTCGAGACGGACTTAGTCACCGTCCTGTAGAGAGGTTGCCAGCTTACGGGCTGTTGTTACCGATAATCTTGGCTTCCTCTTCTTCCTGGATGATGATGCGTGGTGTCACCATCATCATCAGGCTTTGTGTCGTGCGACCGATGCCGACGTTCTTGAACAAGCGGCTGGCGTAAGGAATCTTGCTGAGCAGCGGGACGCCACGTTCGTTGCGGCCTTCGCTCAAGCGTTTGATACCACCCAGCAGCACCGTTCCGCCGTCGGGCACGCTAACCGTCGTCGTCACCGTGGTGAACGAGAAGGTCGGCAATTGCACCGTCGTGCCGGAGGTGGTGGTCGTGTTGTTGTCGGCCAAAGTGCGACCGGGATTGGTCGGATCGACCACCGCGGTACCCGAGCTAGTCGTGGTGGCACCGGTGAACGTGAATTCCTCCACATCACCGATCTGGCTGAAGAACGGCACCAGTGTCAGGCGGACGAAGCGTCGGTCGGCCGACACCACCGCTTGCACACTCAGCGACGTACCTTCACTGAGCACCACGATCACCGGTTGGTGAGCCGCCGCAAAGTCACCGACGACCGGAATCACGCTCGTCACGAACGGACGTTGCGACGTATCCGAGACCACCGCTTGTTGACCGTTGAACAGCGTTACCTTCGGAGCTTGCAGCACGTTGGTGCGGGTATCGCCCGTGGCCGCTTGCAGCAGGAAGAAGACTTCGATGTCGCTCAGGATCGCGAAGCCGAAGTTGGCCGCTGTGGCCGGGTCGAAACCACCGAACTGTGGAATCGCCGTGCTGAAGCTGTTCTGGGTGAATTGCACGTCGCGGCTGGCCGTGGGCTGGCCGGTCGGATCGAGACCGATGACCATGCTGGGGCCGACGTCGTCTGGCAGAATCGGAATGCTGCCGGTGTTGTCGTCGATGTTAAAGTCGAAGTCGATGCCGATCCGCTCGAAGAAGTTATCGTTGAGCGTGATGAAGCGGACTTCAATCGTCACTTGCAAGTCCTGCAAGCGGCGCAGCTGTTCGAGCAAGTCGGCGATGTTGCTGTGCACTTCTTCCGTCTGGCTCACGACGATGCTGAGGTTCGTTTCGAACGGAGCAATCGTACCTTCACCGACACCACCTTCCTTCCACGAGTTAGGTTGGACGGTGCTGGTGATGAGTTCGATCAGCGAGTCGAAGTCGGCTTGGACGCCGCCACCGAGGCTGCCCGGACCGGTCATCATTTGGGCCGGACGACCACCCGACATCGAGCCCGTCATGCCTGCCTGACCCAGCGCCAAGGGGCTGGTCGCGGTGGGCTGTTCGTTCGCAGCGAAGGTCAGCGGCATGCTGCTGCCGCCGGTGCTGCCAAACGCACCGCCATAACCTTGCATTTGATAAGCGCTTTGGATGGCACTCGGCAAACCCATGTTATAGCTGGGGGTGAAGTTCGGAATCGGGATGACCAGGTCGGCCACGTTGTAGACCTTGTTGATCAGGTTCGAGTCACGCGTTTGCTGGCTAGTGATCACGAGCACTTCGTTCTGAATCACATAGCTCAGATGAAGTTGTTCGAGGATCATGTTCAGTGAGCTCTTCAGCGAGATCGGCCGGGCCAGGTTGAGCGAGACCGGGGTGTTGGTGGTCACGCCTTCGGCATGCAGACCGCGCGGATCCAAGTGCATGTTCACGTTTACCATCTTGCTGAGCGTGTCGATCACTTCGGCCAGGGGACGGTTGGTGAAGCTCACTTCCACCGGCTTGTCCAAAGCTTGCCGGATTTCGATCTCTGCCGGCGACATGCGACGGCTGATGTCGTTGAGCATTTGCCGACGTTCTTTGGTCAGGTTCATCCAGGCCTTGGTGTCGCCGAATTGATACGGATCGTTGTCGTTGAAGGGGATGGATGATTCGTCCACCCCTGCGAGTTGGTCCAAGAATCCCGCCTCTTTGCGAGCTGCGATCGACTTCTGGAATTCAATCTGCTTCACGAAGTGCGCCTTCCAAACCAAGGCTTTGACCACGGGCTCTTCGGGAGCGATTTCGTTGGCTTGCTTGGCGATGACTTCGGCTTCATGGTAGCGTTGTTCGTCGATCAGCTTATTGAACTGGTCGACCAACTCGGCCAACTTGGTTTGCGCTTCAATGGTTTGCAGTTGTTCCCGTTCGATCCCTTCACGAACGCGGCGATTGGCCTTGTCGAGTTGGATGTCGGCCAGGTTGGCTTCGATGTAGCGTTCCATGTCGGCGATTTTGCGATCGACGAAGACCAGCAGTTGCTTGCGACCCGCCGGATCGATTTCCGCGGCATTGATACGCTCACGCAACGTTTGCAGATGGCCGAGGGCTCCTTCGGGATCCGAATCCCGTAGACGATCGGCGGCGGCGTCTTCACTTTGGATTTCCTTCAACAGCTTTTGACGCAGCAGTTCGGTCTTTTGATCGAGCTGTTGCAGCGGCGAAGGCTCACCACCCACTGGCAAACGTTCTGGACGAGGAGATTCCAAGGCCAGGAGCTTGTCACGCAAGTTGGCAGCCGTACGGCCATCGAGTTGACCTTGATATTTCCAGCTTTGCTTGAAGTACTGCAAGGCCGTATCGCGATCGCCAGCGGCGAAGGCTTTCATACCAGCGTCGTAGAATTGCTGTCCGGCGGTTTCCGGATCGCCATCCCACACACCTTGGGTACGAGGCCCTGTCGGCAGCGCACCTGGCTCAGGAGCGTCTTCGGTCGCTTGCGCGGCCATGATACGCGAGTTGTCGTTGCCAGGCGTGAAGACGCTAGGCTGAACCGCGTAGCCACCATCTTCACGATAGATGGTGTTTTCCACCGCACCCGCTGGACGGACGTTCGGATCGATACCACGACGCGACAGTGCGCGGCTGGATTCCATCAGCACTTGCCAGGGGCGAGTTTCGTTTTGCGTGAATTCGCTATCTGGCACGCGAAGGTCTTGGGCTTGCTGCGCCATTTGATGGGCCGCTTGCACATCCCCTTGGTCCATCGCCAGGCGAGCGCGAGCCATCAGTTGCATTGCTTGTTGCTTCTGCGAACTTGGAGCCGCTTCCGTTCCGGCAGTCGTCGGCAGGCGACGAGGAGCTGGTCCGGCCGTCGGCGCGGCGGCGAAGCGTTCTTCGCGAGGGCTGGCCGATGGCGTTTGTTTGGCGGCCGCGACACGATCGAGAATCACGTCGGGCGTCAATTCGCCGGGGCGATAGTTGACCTTCACATTCTTGGCTTGTTGCGCCAAGCGTTCGGCCGAGCCGAGATCGCCATATTGCAACAATCCGCCGGCCTGTTCGACCATGAAGCTGGCGTACTCACGCGAGTACTGGGCTGGATCGACACCGGGCCGCACGCCTGAGGAAAGCTGATTCGACTTGCGAATCAGGGCTTCGACCATTTCCGGCGAGTCTTTGATGTTCGGATCGTTGATTTGTACTTGTTTGCCTTGCTGCACCAGTTCGGTGGCGCGGCGCACATCACCGGCGGCCAACGCGCGACGGGCTTCCGCCAATGGCGATTGACCGGCTTGCGCGGTGCGGTTGTAGATCATTTCCGGCTGCGCGCTACGAGTGAGCGGGTTACGCTCTTGTTGCACGTCGTCGGGATTGTTGATGACCGAGCCTTGGAAAGCGCTGCGACCGTTGCCAGCACGTTCGTACGCTGGAATCTGGGCAGCCAAATCGCGATCGTCGCGCGGCATTTCTTGAGCATTGAAGCGTGGCGCTCCAGCACTGTTGGCAGGCAAGCGGCTGATCTCGACGCCGGCTTTCGCCAGATCGGCGGCGAGAGCGTCAGGCGAGTACTCGCCTGGGCCAAACTGCGCGTTCTCAGCGCGGGCCTTGGTGTGCCAGCTAATGGCACCGGTCATATCGCCTTGTTGGAGGCAATTGCGACCGTTCTCCAGATAGCGATCCGCTTTGGACTTGCTATCGTTGGTCATGCGATCGATGGTCGCATCGCTGGCGCGATTGGCGAAGGGATCGGTCCCTTGCACGCCCATCGTCGGCTTGGGCTTGCTGTTGATCGATGACGGCCAGGCCGAGAAACGGCTCGACGGCGTCACCGGTCCACCTTGATTTTGCTGGAGTTTTTCCAGCTCGCGACGCGCCCGTTCAGGCGAGTCCTTGAAACCCGCTGTGAGCGGATCGTGTTTGATGTTGAGGCGCTGGGCATTGTCGATGCAAGCTTGCGCTTCATCGAGTCGCCCCGCCTTCATGGCCGCGCGAGCGTCCGCCAACAGGCGCGCTTCCGTGGCGGCATCACCGGACGGTGTAACCGCCAGGGCCGTTTGGGAGATTGCCAGATTGGTGGCGAACTGGTGCGTGCCGGCGGCCGCCCAATTTGCACTGAGCGCTAAGCCGAAGCTCGCGCCACACATTAACCATTTCGCCGTCGCATTCAATGCGATTCTCCTTCTTCGAGATGCCCGAAACTGCTCAGGATCGGCAGACCGATTTTTGGTTCTCATAGGACAGCCGCGACACTAGGGCGCACTGACGGTCGCAATGCTTGCGTTCTCCGCGCAAGCATCGCTGGCGCTGCCAGGACGCGAATTCCAATGAACGAAAAGTCTGTGACGAGATTGCGATAAGCCTCTTACTGCGAATGTCCGCAAGATAAGAGCGGGGTGAATAGTTCAAACCCGCCATGCGGTCAAGAGCAGTCCGCTACCGGATCGAAACCCAGCAGCGCCGATTTCACTTTGTGTGAAACCTTGCGGGTAGTTATCGGATTGATAAGCGTGGTAACTTATGACTTTCCAAGAAAAAATCCTCAAGCAAAGCGAAGATTTTATGAAGCAATTTCGCTAGCATTGACATGCTAGTTGCGCCAGTATTTCCCAGGGATCTTGCCGTGGGCGGGAGCCTTCGATCGGTTCGGGGGTGGACGATCGACATCGGAATATCGTTCCTGACAGGGGAACACGGTCGCGAAATGGCTCATAGCTTGCTAACGGACATAGATTAGATAGTGCAACATAAATCGTAAATAACTATTGACAAGAAATAGATCGAATGCTAGACTGGGAGTTGCTGGAAGAAGGAGGGCGCGGAGGCGCGGGTATGCCTTGTGCGAGGAGGCAGCGCGCAGTTGCGGGGGTTGTGGGGGCGGATTTGCACTTGTGCGTCGAAAAGCGTGACGATTTTTCGCACAAATTTGCGCCAGGATGCCCACAAATGCACCATTTACTAGAGCGCTAGTCCGATTCGAAAATCGAAACGCGTATCGCAAATCTTGTCACAATAACAGTTTACGTAAAAACGGGCGATTTTAAATTTGACTGGCGCGGTCTTGTAATCCAAAAAAACGTCGCCAACACCGACCTGGAGACAGCCTTTTCGACAGCGCGCGAGAAACATCGCAGGCGGGAAGCTGGCCTGTCAAAATGCGGCTAAAATGACGGGCGGCGTTCTGACACGCACGACGACTTAGCACGGGACGATCATGACCCTCCTTTACCACGATGAGCGGTTCCTGCGACACGAAACCGGGAACCATCCCGAGCGTCCCCTGCGACTTCGCACCATCGCGGAGCATCTGGAAAAACTTGCCCTGCCGCAACGCTGCACGCGTCCCGCCTGGGAGCCGGTGTCGCTAGCGACGCTCGCCCAAGTGCATGAATTGCCCTACATCGAGAGCGTGCAGGAATTCGCCGACCAAGGGGGCGGACAAATCGAAGTCGATACGGTCGTTTCGCCGGAGTCCTACAACGTCGCGCTACTGGCTGCGGGTGCCGCCTGCGATGCTACTCGCCGCGTGATCGCTGGCGAGGACGACACGGCCCTTTGTTTGGTGCGCCCGCCAGGGCATCACGCGTTGATCTCA
>JBGSHH010000744.1:0-6663 GCA_041752355.1 Pirellulaceae bacterium
TTCGACTTTCGCGCTCTCGGCATGACGCACGACATCGCTCCACTTCACGCGGCGAATTTCGCTTGCGCTAGCGTCGATCCAATACAGATAACCACTCTTGGTGTCCATCGCGACCGAGGTAGGACGCTGCAGCTTCGGCCAAATAAAACCTTGCGGCGTCGCGCCGGCGCGAGCAACAGTATGGATTGCACGGTCCGCGTCGTGATCGATGAAGTCGACCCAACTCGCGTAGTGCGACGGCTGATCGGTGCCGGGATCGAGCTTGCGTTCGAATTTGCTCAACCGCACGCGAAAGCCAATGTCGATCGCTTTGATCGGCATGGTTAGCGCGACAACGCGGTTCTTACCATCGAGAATCTCGACCGTCTTGGCCGAGTTGGGCTTATTGCGAGGCGGATCGTCCGGCGTCGCCAGATGCGAGAAGAGCCAAAACTCCTGACTCTTGTCATCGACCGTCATCCGCAGTTTTGCCGCCGGCACGCGCTGACCAATCAAACGATCTTTCACGAAGGGCTGCTTGACCGGAATGACCTGCGGTGTATCGGTGGTGACGAACTGCTTGACATAGAGTTTGAGTTGGCCAATCGGCATCTTGAAGCCATCGACCGCTTCTTCCGGCGAGCCATTGGTGGGGCATTCCTTGGCGAATACCACTTCTTCGCGGTTCCAGTAGCGATAGTACAGCTTCTTGTCGTGACCGGCGAGGAAATCGATGCGGGCGGAAATACCCAGCTTGCCGCGCTCTTCCATCGTAAGTCCGTTGTGGTCGTACCAATACTCTCCGTAGATTTCATCCTTGTGATCGACAATGCTCGATTGCGGTTCGAGCGCTAACAGCAGCATTTCTTGCTGTTTGCCGCCGGCTTTGTGCAGCATGATTTTGACGGCCGGATTGGCGGGCCGCGTTTCGCGTTTATCTTCCTGCCAGACAAGCTTCGTGCCAACTTCATTGAGCGTTGCCGTCGGCCAATACTCCAGCACTTCGGCCTCGACATCCCCCTTGCCTGCCAACTTAAACTTGCCTTTGCCGAGCTTTTCATCGATTTGAAACCGCGTGATCTCCCCCTCGGAATACAGCGCGACTTGCCCCTTCTCGCCGAGCTTTCCTGTTGGCAAGCACTTGAGGAACGATGCTTGTTGGGCGTCGCTGCCGGCGAGTTGCATTGTGAAATAGCCACCGCCGGCTCGTTCGCGCTGCGACCAACCATACGGATACTCCGGCTGGCCGGTGAGCGATAGCAACGATAATTCCACCGGCATCCAACTCACGGCCTTGGCGACTTGCGTGCCATCGGCCGCCATGCGCATCTCTTTGGGCATGCTGACGAAGAGCTTTACATAGGGCGCGTTGACCGGTTCCGAGTCGCTGTAGTAATCGAGAATCTCTACTTTGATGCCGTTGTTGTTGTACAGCACTTCGTTACGGCGATCTTGTCCCGCCAACGAAAAGAGATAGCCATTGAACGTGCGAAACATTTTCCATTGCACGTAGTTTTGCGATGAGATATCTTCATCGCCTGCCTGGCTCAAGGCGAACTGTTGCGACCAATCGTCCCAATTGAACAAGCCGGGATGGAACGGCACGTGAATCCGTTCGCTACGCTGCGTGGCGGAAGGGGCGGCGTCGGTCGGCTGCACGCTCAATTCCAGGTCGACATGATTATCGATTGCCCATTTTCCCATCTGTCCTTCAAAAACGGAGACCTGAGCGTCGATCTTTTTCGTGCAACCGATATACGAACCCAGCAGCAGGGTGAGTAAGCCGATATGCGTGATGACGAAACCTGTCTGATGCCGCTTCCAGGGATAGCGAATGGATGCCGCGCAAAAAATGTTGATCGCCAGTAGCAGCACGACAAACGTGAACCACCACGACTGATAGATGTAGAACTGCACCACCGGAGTGCCATAGGCGGCTTCCACAAACGTGGCGTAGCCGAGAATCGCCGCGCTGGAAAAAATCAAAGTCACCGCCAGGCTGAGCGAGGCCGCGAATTCGTACAGCTTCAGCGGCAGGCGGATCAATGCTGGTTGGTCGGGCGAACTGAATTTATATCGCGACATGAAACCTATCAGGGAACATGGAGAGGAACGAACATCCTGGGGCGAGCACTTGCCGGCAATACAGCATCTGTCTGCAATACGGGCAACACGCCTAGTCGGTTTTGGCTCAGGCGGGGGGGCGAGCCAGGCGGGAGAAAGACGCGACCGGCAGCTAAGTCGGAAGGTCTTATCACCAACAGACTTGCAGCCAAACTAGCCTTTCCCCCTACATTATAGCGCGCGAGCCTCCCAAAGAGACAGATGCCAGCGCGCGGAAATGCTGGAAACCGCTAAAATCAGAGCCTCGCCCTGGCCAATTATGACGGCTCTTCGCGCATCGTATAATAGAGCCAACTCTCACCCCTGCGGGAACTTGCCATGAATCGCTTAGGCCCTGCCCGAATCGCCTTGCTGATGTTACTGCTATTTGTCGTCGCCGGCACGCTTTCCGCCGCGCCCAAGAAAAGCCGCAAGCAGAGCAACGCCCAGCGATCAGCCCAGCAGAAGCAACAGGCTCTGAATAATGCGATCGCCATGACCAAATCGCGTTTGCAAGCCGCCCAGCAAGCCTACAACGCCCTGGCCGCTCAGACACTGAAGCGCGAAGCGCAGGCAGGGGGCAGCACGGGCCGCTTCGAATCCGCCAAGACCGAACTAGAGGCGCGCAAACACGAAGCCGACGGAGCGCATTTGGAACTAAAAGAGCTCCAATATCGCATCGAACAAAGCCAATCGCCCAACTCCCCTTTCGCCAAAGCCAAGGCCGAATATGAAGCGGCCGTGGAAGAACTAGCCGATGCGCGCTCCGAGATCTACCAATCGCTCGACTATCAGGCCGACTACGCCAAGGCCGACGCCGCTGTCAATCGATTGGCCAAAATCGAACAAGTCACCGAGAAATACTTTTCCGAAGACGAGGACTATCTAGCGGCGCGCACCCGCACCGAGAATGCCAAGCGCGCCTACGAGCAAGCCAAACTGGCCATCTACAAAGCCGATCCGACGTGGGAAGAAGTCGTCAAGAATGCCCGCGAATCCTATGGCGCGCAATCCAAAGCGGAGAACGCTTTGGAATCGACGGCCATTGAAAAAGGGGTCGAGCGGATCAACGCCCGCGATGCCCAGCAACGTCTCGCGGCCGCCCAAGCGATGCTGGCCGATGCGCAAAGTGATCTAAAACGACTTGAAGCGCAAAAGAAGAACTTGCAGCCGAGCAAGCCGGCAACCAGCAACACGGCCAAAAAGAAAAAGAAGTAACTACCGGCGTTTGATGGCTTCACTGTCAGTGTGCTGGGTGTCGTGCAAGACGGCCACCGCTTTCTCGGCGTCGGCCAATTTCAACTGCAACTGCCGATTCTGTTCTTCGACATTGGCCAGACGAACGCGATCCTGGCGCAGCGTCTCCGCCAATTCGGCGTTCTGGGATTGCAACGACGTGAGCTTGCCTTGATTCGCGCCGCAGCCGCTGAGGCCACATAGCAGCAAAACCGTCAGTAGATAGAACGCGTGCTGTTTCACTAGCGGGACTCCTTTCCCATCTTGTTGCTCGTCGCTGGGAGCGATTACTGCATGCCGAGGCCAGACAGAATCGAATCCATGAGCGCAGTGCTCATCACCTGATCCGTGTCAAATGCCCACATGTTCCGCATTAGGTCGGTCATTAACATGCCGGTGAGCATCAGGAAAAATGCACAGGACATCAGGCCAAGCACGTTCCACACGCTGTACGGCGCTTCCGGTACGCCTGCTGGGGCATAGTTCGGCGACATGTTCGCCATCGGTGTGCCCACGCCTGCCGGCATACCGACGAAATCATCGCCGGCATCTTCGACCACGAGCGCCGGTTGCGCGGGACGCAACATCGTGTCGGCGTTCTCATCGAAAGCTTCCGAGTCTTCCAAAGCGATCACTTGCGAACCGCTGTCCGAATCGTCGCCACCCAAATCGCCCGCCGGCGAGAGCAAAAACTCCTCGTCGGCTTTCAACTGCGTCGCTTCATCGGGATCGGCCAGTTCATTGGAGAGCGAAATCACATCATCGTCTTCGCCGAGTTCAAACGAAGCATCGACCGACGAGCCCATCAAGTCGAGCGGTTCGTCTTCCAGCGACAGGCCGCTATCGGCCGGCGACGCCAGATTGATGCCGCTATCGCCACCACCCAGCGTCACATCGCTGCCGATGCCGCTGCCGCCGAGCACCAGGTCATCATCGCCTAGATCCAGAGCGCTATCCGTCGCGAAATCGAGCTTGCCGGAGCCGATGGAAATATCGCTGCCTGCTTTGCCGGTGCCGCCTTCGGAATCGAGTTGCAAATCGGAGCCGGTGCCAATGGAGATCTCACTGCCGCCAATATCGCTCCCCGCCAGATTCAAGTCGGAGCCAGGCTTCACGAGTTGCACATCGCTAGAACTGCTGATACCCGATTCGCTCGCCAGCGTGATATCGCTTTCGGCCGCCGATCGATCGGCCGTTTTGCCGATGACCGTGCTGCTGGCGCTCTCGCCCGAGACACCGAGTTCCTGCTCGCTGACGAGAATCGAACCCATGTCGTCGCCGGAATCGTCATCGTCGAGCAACGACGGCGAGATCAGATCGTCGAGTTCATTTCCCATGCCACCGCCGCGCTCACTGATGACGCGCTCGACTTCCTCTTCCTTGAACTTGAAGTTGCCTCCGTCGCGAATAGCGAAAATATCGCCACGCTGACGCATCTCTAAGAGTGCATCGGCGCTGATGCCGAGTTTGGCGGCGGCTTCGTGTACTTCGAGCAGTTTGGCCATGAGTGGAGGCTCCAGGAGCAGCTTTGCGCTCCACAGCCTGTTGCCGTTAGAGCGACGTTTTATTTATGTCCCAGCAGCGAGCGAATCTCGCCAGGGGACGGTGTCTTGCCGTTGAATTCATCCATCTGCAAATCCCAGTGGACATTGCGCACGCTCTTGAGTGCGATCTCGCCCGTCGCCGGATCGAGATGATACACGCTCATCATGTGCGTCCGCGGATCGATCAGCGTCAATTGCTGGCGACCGCTTCCCACATCGAACGAAAGCGCGATCAACTCGCCACTGGGAGCGAAGCGTCCGGCACCATTGACTGGCGGCGAGCCAATCATCGGTGGCGCCACGGTTGGCCGTTGTGCCAGCGCGGTTGGCCCTTGCCAAACGACACCCCAAGAGACGAGTACAACACCTACACCTGCCACAATGCCCCAGACCGCTGAACGTATCACGTTACCCTCCTATCCATAGAGGCAGCGGCATTTGGGCCAACTCTTATTCTAAAAGCCCAATTTGCCGATTCAAGACATTTCCCGGCTTTGGTTTACGATTCGTGGTGGAACCTGCCGGTTATTCCCCATCACAAAGGTGGCGGAGTGTACGTTTCCCGCCCTCCCAGGACAAGGTCGGCTCGCTTGCACCAACCCGAAGCGTCAGTTTTGAAGTTGCGCATTCCTGTCATCGTGGGTCGATACTCACTCTCCTGGGGCCCCGTTGGGATCGCGGAGCAAACCACCATACCCCTGTCCTCGCTGGCGCGTCGGGCTGGTAAATGCGCTGCCCCCAACTTCCTACAACCTCGATTTACGACCCGTTTGAAATCCGTTCACATTTTTTCAAGCGACGCCGTAACTCTTAGCTCCGTCGTGCGTTACATCCGCCATGCCGCGTTCCAGAATGTGATCCAGGAGCGTTTTAGACGGCGCCGGCGACTTGTCCCAATGTTTACCCTTTTCTGGCCAGAAGGGGGGTCTATCCAGGCCGTAACTTTCCAGGTGGCGAGGGGATGGTGACTGCGAAATCCGAACTTTCATCGCTCAACCTCCGATGCCAAAGGAGCGGACGTGATTCTGATATAATACAGAAGTCGTGACGAGTTGTCAAGTAGTGTCTTTCAATTTTGGCTCTCCCCGCCAGCCCATCCCAACCAGCCCGAAGCGCCAGCGAGGACGGAAGTTGCATCGCGCCGTACCAGCGCCGCGGAGATCGTTTGACACCACGCGCCGATCGACCGGGGGTTCCGTCGAGATCCGACAGAGACACCCCCCCACGAGGGCGTTCTCGGCTACGGAAAGCCGCGCTAACGCTAGCGCGAGCGAGGTCAGGGGTATACCTTCGCCGCCCTGATCCGTGAAAATCCGTGTTCATCCGCGGCCCATTCTCCTACCCCGTATTTCTTGTCCCTCATTTTTCTGTCTAATACCTGACTGCAACCAACGATAAGCTCCCTCTCACCAAAAGCCAAACCATGTACGACAAGAAAAACCTCGCCAAACTCAAGCAAATGGACGCGCTCGCACCGGAAACGATGCAGGCGTTTTGGGCCTTCGACAAAGCGGCGCTCGCGGATGGAGCGATTCCGGCCAAGTACAAGGAACTGATCGCCGTGGCGGTCGCGCACACTACGCAGTGTCCGTACTGCATCGACATCCACGCCACCAACGCGCGCCAGGCAGGTGCCACCGACGCCGAACTCATCGAAGCCGCTCTTGTCGCCGCCGCCCTGCGTGCCGGCGCGGCCGTTACGCATGCAACGCATGTGCTGAAGGACTGATGTGAAGTAGGGTGTGGCGAGGGACGAGCCGCACCAAATTGGATTTCAACGCCGCTTGTGCGGCTCGTCCCT